>CAMOCU010000125.1 GCA_946610835.1 uncultured Clostridia bacterium
CGTTCTGTATGCATTCAACCCCTTTTTGCTGCAGTTTTACACAAACGTTTCGTGGGTCGAACTGGTTATGCTGACCCCCTTGGTTCTGCTTGGCGCAGACAAGCTGCTGCAGGGCGGGCGCTCGTGGCTGTATATCCTCTCGCTGTTCTTCTGCCTGATCATTCAGCTGTATATCGCCTATATGATCGTGCTGTTTCTGTTTTTAAACGGCGCGATGTATATTTATTTTCTTCTTCCGCCTGAAAAAAGAAAACCGGCTGCGATCCGATTCGGTCTATCGTCTGTCATGGCGATTCTGCTGAGTGCGTTTTCCGCACTGCCGAGTTATTTTTACATGACCGCAAGCTCGCGATACCAAAACACCAAGAGCTACTTTCAGGTACTGATGAGCACAGCGGCCAACCCGGTTCAAAAACTGGCGATGGCAGTGCTCCTGACAGCTCTGCCGCTGGCTCTCGTCATTTTAACCTTGCTGCGCTTCCGTCAGGAAAAGCGCACGATAACTTATATCACGCTGACATTGCTGACCTTTTTGCTGCCTGTCGTTTTTGAAAATATCAATCTGTTATGGCACATGGGAAGCTATGTAAATTTCCCGATGCGATACGCGTTTTTGCTGCATATTATGCTGCTGCTCTGTGCCGGATACGGATTGCAGCGCTTCGGCAACAGCCTGTTTCGGGGCAAAGGCGGCATTTGTGCCGCAATCACGATTTGCTGCGCCGTTGCCGGACTGTTTGCCTTTATGCTGATGCAGAAATTTTACGGCACACAGGAAAAAGGCCTGATCTCTGCCGACAACAAAACACAGATCGTGCTGGTATTCTGCATTTTGCTATGTATGTTCCTGCTGTTGCTGCAGTTTGGATTCAAAAAAATCAGCTGTGCTATGCTTTGCCTTTTTGTGCTGTATGACTGCTGCTTCTATCTCGACCATGCGGTCACCTCGGGCGCACAGCGCAGTTATGAGTACAGTCTGGATTTCATCGAAGAATGCGACACGATCCGTAAAACTATGCCTGTTGAAAAAAATGATCTTGTACGTTTCAAAAACATTGACGGAACGCTCAATTCCAACTATCCGCTGATCATCGACCGGCCGTCCATGTCCAATTTCACGCACATGATCCCGGCTTCGATCAAATCAACCATGCTTCGGCTGGGCTACTCGGCCGTGTACACGCGCATACTCGATACCGGAGGCACTTTGTTCACGGATGCGCTGCTCGGCTATCGTTACGCACTCTCGCTTGGTAAACTTCCGCAGCAGGATTATGCATACGTCGGCACAGCAGGGCGGTATATGATCTATGAAAGTCGGTATGCGCTGCCCTTCGGCACAGTCTGCTCGGCGGATATTTTGTCCGAAGATCTGTTTGAAACCTATGCATTTCAAACAATCAACAACATCTGGCATTCTGTCACGGACACGCAGCCTGATCTGCTGACTTTTCCGCAGCTGCATACTACCAAAGGAAAATACACATCCTATATTGAACTGGATGTAAAAGGAACACAGGAAGTGTACCTTGTCTGTACCGGTTCGAGTAAGCGCAAAAACATGCAGATCACGGTTAACGGAAAAGTTGTCCCGGTTCCGACGCTCGGCGAGCCGGAAAACACACGCTACACAACCCGATTCAACAACAGTCTGCTGGATCTCGGTGAATTTACAGACGCACATCTGTCCATCCGTGTGGAATTGCTGAACGATACAATTACGCTGGACAAGCTGCAGACACGTATTGCTGCGCTGGACAAGCAGCTTTTGCAGGAATATGTGCGGCGTTCCCAAAATCTTGTCCGGGCGCAAAACGGCCGCAGAAGTCTGGACGTCACAGTGTCCGCAACAGAAAGCGGTAAAGTTCTGATGCTGCCGATCACATATGACGTCGGCTGGCGGTGCACGGTCAACGGCCGGCACGTACAGGTTCAACCGGCAATGGGCAACTTTCTCGGCATTCCGCTGGACAACGGACAGAACGAAATCCGCTTGTCTTTTCTGCCGAAAGGCTTCCGGACAGGCCTGCTCGTCAGTATTGCGTCCGTGTTTTTGGCATGTCTTTGGTGGTTTATCGAACGGGGCGGTCTTCTTTTGCGCCAAAACAGGAAGGTGATTTCCGTCGTTTGGTGCGGTTATTTTGCCGCCGTCTGCGGTGCATATGTGCTGCTGTATATTGTCCCGATGCTCTGCCGTGTTTTCACGATATTCCGCACGTAAAGGAGGTATCGGTTTGAAAAAAATCAGTATCCTTGTCCCCTGCTTTAACGAGGAAGAAAACGTTGTCCCCATGACCGAAGCGCTCACCCGGATGCTGCACCGGGATCTTGCGGCGTACGATTACGAAATTGTTTTTATTGACAACCACTCCACCGATCGCACACGCCTGCTGCTACAAGAGATTTGTGCGTTGGATAAACGCATCAAGGCCATTTTCAACTGCCGGAATTTCGGTCAATTTAACTCCCCTTATTACGGCATGCTGCAATGCAGCGGCGACTGTGTGATCGTGATCTGTGCGGATTTTCAAGATCCAGTAGAGTTGATTCCTCAATTTGTGTCCGAATGGGAAAAGGGCTACAAAATCGTCTGCGGTATCAAATCCTCCAGCCGCGAAAACAAGATCATGCGCTTTTTGCGCACCTGCTACTATAAAATCATCCGAAAAATGAGCAGCACTGAACAGATCGAACATTTTACAGGATTTGGTCTGTATGACCGCAGCTTTATCGAAGTGCTGCGGGAACTGCGCGATCCGACGCCGTTTTTACGCGGAATTGTTGCGGAACTGGGGCCGGAACGCAAAGAAATCCCGTATGAGCAGCCAAAGCGCAGAGCCGGCAAAACACACAATAACTTTTACACGCTTTACGACGCTGCTATGCTCAGCTTCACGTCCTACACAAAAATCGGTTTACGCATCGCGTCATTCCTCGGAATGATTGTCGGCGCGCTGAGCGGACTGATCGGTCTTGTTTATCTGATCCTGAAGCTTTGCAACTGGGATCATTTCCCGATGGGCACGGCGCCGATTTTGATCGGTATGTTTTTCCTTGGCGCTGTGCAATTGTTCTTTATCGGCTTTTTGGGGGAATATATCCTCAACATCAACACCCGCGTGATGAACCGCCCTTTGGTCATCGAAGAAAAGCGTATCAATTTTGACGAAATAGAAAAGGAGAATCAAAATGGCAATCACACATCTGTACAATGACAATTTCGCACAGGAGATCCAGCAGTCCGAACTGCCCGCACTCGTGGATTTCTGGGCAACTTGGTGCGGCCCGTGCCGCATGGTCGCACCCATCGTGGAGGAGATCAGTGACGAACTGGACGGCACACTGAACGTTTACAAAGTGGACGTGGATGAAGCAGAAGACATCGCGGCACAGTTCGGCATCATGAGCATCCCGACTTTGATGATCTTTAAAGACGGTAAAGAGCAGGAACGCATCGTCGGCTACCGCAGCAAAGAAGATCTGCTCGCAGCAATCAAAAAGTATCTGTAATTCCGCGCATATATCAAGCGGCGCCCAAAACGGACGCCGCTTGATTGCATTTTTATCGGATAAACATTTGAACCCAATAAGACCCGGAGCTGCCGCCGGTGCAATAACCGACGCCGATGTGTGTAAATGTCGGATTCAAAATATTGGCACGGTGCCCTTCCGAACGCATCCATGCCTGCATGACGCTTTCCGGCGTTTTCTGACCCATAGCGATATTCTCGCCGGCCGCACGGAAGGAAATGCCGAAACTCCGCAGCATATCAAACGGCGAGCCGTAGGTGGGCGACGTATGGCTGAAATACCGGCCGTCGCGCAGATCCATTGCCTTGTACCCGGCCACGCGGCGAACCTCCCAGTTTTCCTCGAGCGGAGCTATACCGCGACTTGTGCGCTCGGCATTGACCAATTCCATCACACGCTGCTCCATGGCGTCAATGTCAACATCGCGCACCGGGATCGTAACCGAATCGCCTGGATAAATCCAATTCGGATCAGCAAATTGCGGGTTGGCAGCAACCAATTCGGACAATCCGACATGGTACCGAACGGCAATTTTCCAAAGCGTATCACCGGACTGTACCGTGTGTACCTGCGCGGCAAACACCTGAACCGCGCAAAGCGAAGCCATTATAAGAAAACATAACACTTTTTTCACTGTTCACACCTCTTGTGAACAGTATTGCTCTTTTTAAAGCACGTATACGATGCATTTTTTGCCGATCATTCATTTTTCATCGCTTCCAAAGCGGAGATTTTAACCGCTTTGTTCGCCGGATAGAATCCCGCCGCGAGACCAATAAAAACCGAAAAGCCCAAGCCAAACAAAAACAGCCAGAGCGGGATGATAGAAACACGGTTCGGCGACGTAAACAGGCGTTCAAACAGCGTGTATGTTTCTTCACCGAAATCAGACATTTGCTGCCCCGCAACCAAATTGATCACACAGGATATAATAAAACTAACCACAGAACCGATCACGCCGCCCAAAAGGCCGATTGCTGCCGATTCCAGCAAAAACAGACGGCGGATATCCCGCACATAACAGCCGATCGCTTTCATAATTCCGATCTCTTTTGTGCGCTCAGATACGGACATAATCATCGTGTTGATAATACCGATGGCCGCAACAAGCAAACTCACCGCGCCGATTCCACCGAGCACAAGCTGAATCATATTCATTTCCTTTTGTGTACTTTCCCGCATACTTTGCATGCTGCTGGTCATATACCCGAGATCACGGATCGACTGCTCGAGATCGGCAACA
>CAMOCU010000126.1 GCA_946610835.1 uncultured Clostridia bacterium
ACATCTTCTACGGCACATCGGACGATGACGATGATGACGAGCCGGAGCCAACGCCAGAGCCCAGTCCAGAGCCAGAGCCGTAGGACGCTAACGAGAAACGAGTTACAAACTCAATAGTTCACTTAATTATTAACTTTTAATCAGATTGCTTTATGTCAAAGAAGAAGCTTTCCGCAATTGAGCTCAAGCTCAAGAAACTTGGCATCGTCGCCTAGCAGTACACCGACGCTGTAGCAGCTGCCGCCCTTTTTTTGATAATCCGTCATATGTACGGGCGGGATAAATGCGGAAGGACGCGTTTTGGTCTGGACGCTGCCCACCGCGCCGTACGCCTTGCGCAGCGCCCGGGTCAACCCGATCCGGCTTTTTTTCAGCAGAATGCTGCGTTTGCTGCGCGCCTTGTCCTGTAATTGCCGTATTGTCATGCGTTGCCTCCGCTGCCCGTTATCGGGAAATGAGTGTAAGGAACCAGTCGCGCACGCCGGCATATGCCCAGAAAAGCTTGCCGGGAACAGCCTTGGGGAAAAGCTCGCCCATCCCCATGTAAGCGCCGATGCGCTGCGCGACCTGACGGTTTTCGATTTGTTCGTCCTTACCGATGAAATCCTTGCTGCCGAATACGATCACGGGCACATCCACACCGGTGTGGCTGTCGCTTGTGTATGTGTATTTGCCGTCGATAATCTTCAGTCCGCCGGTTTCATGATCCGCTGTGATCACCACAAGGGTATTGCCGTCTTTTTTTGCAAATTCGGCCGCCACGCGGATCGCCTTGTCAAATTCCTCGACCGCTTCGGCGGCGTTGGCGACCTTGGTATCATAGTTATCCGGCTCGTTGCTCGTGTGGCTCCACTTGTCGATATGCGCGCCCTCGACCATCAGGAAAAATCCGTCGTCGCCGTCCAGCAGCGAGATCGCCTTTTCCGTCATCTGTGAGAGCGTGGGCGCCGTGGAACCTTCGGCAACCTTTGTGCGCCACATCATGTCGTAATCAAACTGGCCGAAGCTCCTGCTGCCGGGCTGCAGCGCCTGCATTTCGTCGAGCGTCGTCACCACGGAAAATCCGTTCTTCTGTGCGCGGGATGCGCTGAACGCCGCTACAGCGCCGCCCCAGATCAAATCAAAGTCTGACTTCTCCTGCTGGCGGGTAATATCGGCCGAATTGCTTCTGTCGGTCGTGTGCGCGGTAAAGGAAGCGGGCGTTGCACCGTCCGTGGTGTCCGTCGTGATCACGCCACTGCGCCGTCCGCTCAGCAGAGCCGCCTCGCTCAGTGTGCGCGGAACGCGGAACCACCCCAGCGGATCGTAATGATACACAGCAACATAACGGTTGTTGGTGCGCACGCCGCTGCTGAGCGCCGTGCCGCCTGCCGCACTGTCGGTCACCACTTTGTTCTGTGAGCGGGTCATGGACCAGCCGCGCGCATCACAGGCGTCCTCCATATACAAACTTTTGACGCGTTCCTGCTTTGCCAGTTCCAGATGATTCCAGCCCATACCGTCGCCGATCATCAGGATCACATTGGCCGGCCCTTCCGCTTTTTCCGCCGCAGATGCGCTGAACGGCAGCACTGCGCAGAAAATCAGCACAGACAGGATTACAGCAAGCAGTTTTTTCATGATTGTCACATCTCCTTCTAAATTTTTTTCATTATAGCGTTTTCCATAAAAAATGTCAACGAACCGACCGAAAAATCCGCAATAGCCCTTGCAATCCTGCACAGTGTAGTGTAAAATAAGCTTATAATAGTATACAAAGGAGCGTTGTCCTATGCGTACGAAAAAACGAACATTTCTGGCAATCTGCCTGATGCTCGCTGTAACGGCTGCGCTGGTTCCGTCCGCGTGCATGACAGCACTTGCCGCCGCGTGGAACGGCGGCACTGTTGCGCCGATCACCAATTCCGACGGGTATTACCTGATTGACTCGGGCGAAAAGCTTGCTTGGTTTTCCAATCGCGTCAATTCCGGCTACAAAACCATCCGCGCCAAACAAACAGCCAATCTGGACATGGGCAGCCGCCCGTTCACACCCATCGGCACCGCAAGCGTCAAGTTCCTCGGCGTGTACGACGGCGGCGGCTACACCATCTCCAACCTGAAAGTCAGCGGCAGCGAGGGCGCAGGGCTTTTCGGCTACATCGGCACCACCATCACCGCGCGCACGGCATACGATGAGGACGGCGAGGCCTACACCGAAAACGTCTACACCCCTGCCGAAATCAACAACGTCATTCTGGAAAATGCCGACATCTCCGGCACAAAGGAAGTGGGCGGCATTGTCGGCTCCTCCGAGGGCGGATCAGTAACCGGATGCTCGGTCAGCGGCACGGTCACCTCCACAGCCGGTAACACCGGCGGCGTTGTGGGACACCAGTTTTCCGGCGCGCTGGTGCTGAACTGTCTGGGCAATGCAACGGTGCAAAGCACGCTGCGCACCGGCGGCGTTGTGGGATATAACGCCAGCAACTCCTCCATCGCCGGCTGCTGCCATACCGGCAGCGTCACAGGCACCAATTTTGTGGGCGGCATTGTCGGCATCAACGCCGGCAGCGATTGCAGCCACAGCTACAACAAGGGTTCCGTCACGGGGGAAAATTCCTGCGGCGGGCTGGTCGGGTACGGCGCGTACGGCGATCTGTTCTGTATGTTCACGATCGGCACGGTAACATGCACGGGTGAATTCAAGGGCATTGCCATCGGCAACATTACATACGGCACCCGCATAACCCGTGTTTATTTTGACCGCGACAACACGACCATGACCGACGATTTTGCCACACCGGCCGAAAACCAGCTTATGCTGGACAGCAGTTTCCTGACAACGCTCAATTACGGATTTGATATTTTTGTCGGCGACTACTTCAAGACCAACAACGGCTATCCCCTGCTGCGCTGGCAGCTGATCGCGTGGGACGGCTCTGTCGCTCAGCCGGAAACGGACGCGAGCGGCGTATATCTGATCACCGGCGGCAGCGAGCTGGCCTGGTTCGCGGGGCTGGTCAACGGGACGCTTTCCGGCGTGGCGCAGAACACATCCGCCAAAGCCCGGGTCACGCGCGACATTCTGCTCAACCCCGCCATCTTTGATGAATCGTCCCACATCTGGACGCCCATCGGCAACACATCCTCCCCCTTCACCGGTACGTTTGACGGCGGCGAATACCGCATCAGCGGCATTTATCGTCCGGACGTCACGATCCGCTACAGCGGCTTGTTCGGCGTGATCGGCGCAGGCGGCACGGTCAAAAATCTGTTTATCGAAGATTCCAGCATCAGCGCGGCCTATTACGCCGGCGCAATCGCCGCATCCAATCAGGGCGTGATCGAAAACTGCTTTAACTATTCTGTCATCAACTGCCAATATTACGCGGGCGGCATCGCCGGCATCAACAGCGGCACTATCCGTCAGTGCGGCAACGCCGGCGTAATCAACGGCTTCACCTACACCGGCGGTATCACGGGCGAAAGCACGGACGGCTCGGTGAGCACCTGCTTCAGCATGGGCACTGTGCTCGGCAAGCAGTATGTCGGCGGCGTAGTCGGTTCCAACAACGCCACAATCCAGTATTGCTACAACAACGGCACCGTGGGCGACGCCCAGCGCGAAGGCAACAGTATCGGCGGCATTGTCGGGTACCAAAGCGCGTCCGCCATGTCCAACGGCCAGTGGCATCCGTTTACCGCGTGCTACAATATCGGCGCTGTGCAGGGCGGCGAAACCAACACCGGTGCGGTCGTCGGCTATCAGGTCTATCTTGGCCTTTACCTTGCCGTCGGTGCCATAGAAGATGTAGTTGTCCTTGTTGAGATTAAACTCCTTGTAGCCCAGCGTAGGCCGTTCCGGGACGAACTGCATCCTCAATCCGCCATCTTCCATCTCGGCCTTGGCGCCTATTCGGGCTCCCAACTTATTGGCCGCGTCATAGTAGCGCACACCGAATGTGGCACCACGCTCCTGTAGCACTCCATCAAAGAGGGCGTTGAAGACGAATTGCGGATTCTTCTTGTTGTTGCGTATCTGACCACCAAACGACAGGCGGTTTTCACGCTGTGTCAGCCGGAAATTGATGGTGTCGAGGCGGACGCCACTGACAACCAGAGAATGGATGCGCCCATTGCCGTTCAGACCAGTTTCTACCGAGGTGTTCATGTCGAGCAGCAGATCCTTATACTCCACTTCCTGACTTTTGAGCATGGTAAGCAGCGGATTGTCACGCTTGCTCTCCACATGTAGCTTCATGGTGGGCAGCAGGCGACGCAGGGCCAGCTGATCAATCACTTTCTTGTCGTACTGAGCAAAAGCGGTGTCGGCCAGCGTCGTCAGTTGCTTGCCGAGCTGTTCGTAGTTGCCGCTGGCATCGAGTTTGACGATGAAGTCGCCACTCTGCAGGCGTAGCAGGGTAGTGTCAGAGGTGGTCTTGAGGTGCAGTCCGACGAACTCAGAGCGGTACGTCTGTGAAGAGTCGCGGATGATGAGGTCGCTAACGAGTCCACTGACGTAGTTGTCGTACTTCATGTCAGACGTCACGTCGACATGGCCGCAGAGGCCTATCGACAGCGGATTCTCGACGAGTTGCATCTTGTAAAGGTCCACACTGCTCAAGTCAGCGGTAACTGTTGCCGACAGATTCTTACGGTTCAACAGGGCATCAACAGCTACATTGCCTGCTATCAGAGTATTGTCGCTGTAGAGGTCGGCATAGGCATGGCCGTTGCGCACATTAGCTTGGGCGGTGATGTTATCAAGGTTCCACCGGC
>CAMOCU010000127.1 GCA_946610835.1 uncultured Clostridia bacterium
CACAGACAATGGTTTTTGGGACACATACCGTACAGAATATCCGCTGCTCGCGTTGATCGCACCGGAAATCTATGCCGAAGTTCTGGAAGGGTTCATCGCGGATTATATCGACGGCGGATGGCTTCCGCGCTGGCCGTCGATCGGTGAACGCGGTTGTATGCCAAGCACGCTGATCGACGCAGTCATTGCCGACGCGGCGGTCAAGGGTATTCTTCAGGGCAATCTTTTACGTACCGCTTTTGAAGGCATGCTGAAGCACGCCAACCATGACGCGCCAAACGAAGATCTTGGCCGGGAAGGCGCAACTGCGTACCTGAAGTACGGCTATGTGCCGATGGATCTTGTGGATCGCAGCAGCGTAAATCTGACGCTGGACGCGGCTTACGGCGATTTCTGCATCGCGCAGGTCGCGCATGTGCTCGGCGAGACAGAGATTGAAAAAGAATACCGCATTCGTTCACGCAATTACCGCAACCTGTTCGATCCGCAAACCGGTTTTATGCGCGGCAAACGCACAGACGGATCATTTGAGGAACCGTTTGATCCGCTTACCTGGGGCGGTGTGTACACCGAAGGCAGCGCATGGCAGTCCTCCTTTGCCGTACCGCACGATGTGGAAGGGCTCGCCGAACTGTACGGCGGGAAAGATGCGCTGATTCAAAAGCTGGAAGAACTGTTTGCAACACCGCCGCTGTACAATATCGGCGGCTATGGGTGCGAGATTCATGAAATGACCGAAATGGCTGCCGCGGATTTCGGCCAATGCGCCATATCCAACCAGCCCTCGTTCCATCTGCCGTATTTGTTTGCTGCGCTGGGCGAAACAGAAAAGACCGCTTTTTGGGTACGCAAGCTCTGCAGCGAGGCCTTTTCCGCCGAGGACGACGGATTCCCCGGCGACGAGGACAATGGTTCCATGTCTGCGTGGTATATCCTGTCGACACTCGGAATCTATGATATCTGTCCCGGAAAAAATGCCTACATCCGCATTCCCATGCTCTGTAAAAGTGCAAAAATTCTCGGAAAGCCGCTTGAGGCATGAGGATTTGCAATAACCATTTCAATTTTCAGAAAGGAGCTGCATCATGGAACAGTCCGTACAAAAAAGCAAGGACAGCAAGTCTGTCCTGATCGCCATCGTAGCTACAGTCGTTGTCACCTCTTTACTGGTCGGTTTACTCATCCTGCCCCAACGATACGGCAGCATCTCCAAAGCATGGTACAATATCAACGGCGGTACGGTGGAGTATCCGTATGTTTTCGTCCACGGCCTCGGCGGATGGGGTGAAAACTCCACCAAAACATCCCTTTCCTATTGGAGCGCCTGCGGCGAAGCAATCCCGAAATATCTGCGCAGCAAAGGACACACTGTCGCAGTGCCTTCTGTCGGCCCGTTTTCGAGCACATGGGACAGAACGTGCGAACTGTATGCGCAGCTGACAGGAACACGCGTGGATTACGGCGAAGCGCACAGCAAAGTCTGCGGACACGCGCGATATGGGCGCACGTATACGGAACCGATGATTGAAAACTGGGGCGAAAGGATGAACGGCGGTCAGCGTGTTAAAATCAATTTAATCAGCCACAGCTTCGGCGGAGCAACGATCCGTATGCTTTGCGCACTGCTTCAGGACGGCGATGCCGCTGAAAAAGCCGCCAGCGGAAAAGAAACTTCGCCCCTGTTTACCGGCGGCAAAGGCGACTGGGTCTACAGCGTAACCACACTTTGCTCGCCGAACAACGGCTCCCAACTGACATGCATTGTGGATGATCTGGGCAGCGTCGGCGGCGTCGGAAACACGGTGGATCTGCTGGTCGAACTACTGTTTAAATTGGCGAAAGCGACAGATTCCGCCAACGGCCTGACCGATCTGATGCTCGATCAGTTCGGCGTATCCAGCAAAACTGCATCCGAAGCGGAAATCACGCAGGCATTGCGCGATATCCAGAGTATCGGCAACGACAACGCCTTTTATGATCTGTCTCCGGACGGGAGCGCGAAACTGAACAAAAAAATCTCTACCGCGGACAGCGTATATTACTTTTCTTATGCATACAACACAACGCAAAAGGGAACCCTGCTCAACGGCATGGTCCCCAAGCCCAATACATTTCTGCTGTTTTATCCGCTTGCTGCCGCAATGGGCACATACACCGGCACAACAGCCGACGGAATCGTGATCGATGAAACATGGCAGCCGAACGACGGCCTGGTGAGCGTAACCAGCGCACAATTCCCGACAGGCGCAGCACACTGCGAACTGCCGGAACAGTATGCCGATATACAGCCAGGCGTCTGGAATATGATTCCTGTGCAGGAAGGCAATCACGCAACGCCCTGCGGCTTCGGGATGTCGATCTCTGAGATGCACGCATTTTATGACGCGATCACCGATCGGATCGACGGGATCCGCGCATCATAACGCAGCAATCTGCGGCAGCATGCGCAGCAATATTTCCACCGCTCGTACTGCGGCTTGTTTTTCAAATTCCGCAAACGACTGCTCGGCTGTGCCGTCCGCCATGTCGGAAATGGCGCGCAGCACCACAAAGGGAACATCATTGAGAAGCGCCGTGTGCGCCACTGCGCAGCCCTCCATCTCCACACAAAGCGCTTTCGTTCTTTGCGCAATATCTCTGCGCAATGCGCCGTCTGAAACGAACTGATCCCCGGTTGCAATCCTGCCCACATGGCAGCCCGCTGCCGCGTCAGAAGCAATTTTTACAAGCTTTGGATCAGACAAATAGACGCTTTGCAGCGGCTCAAAATTTTCGAGCACCCACGGCTGCATGTCGTGATATACAAGCGATTCGCCAACCACTACGTCCAGGCAGCCGACCTGCGGCTGCAAGCTGCCCGCCACACCGCTCTGAATCAGCACATCCGGCGCATAACGATCCAGCAGTATCTGCGTATGCAGGGCAGCGTTGACCTTGCCGACGCCACAATTACAAAGGACAACCGGACAATCCTGAATTGTACCTGTATAATACGGCATTCCCGCAAGTGTTTCAACAGCGCGATTTTGCAGCATTTGCTCCAGTGTATGCAGTTCAGACTCCATAGCTGCAATAATTCCGATTGTTTTCATATGGATTCAACCTTTCTTATTTCTTACCTGTACGGCGACGCTGCCGCAAACATTCCGGCAGCGGATCGCTCCGTAAAAACGATTTCAAAACCAACACTGACTATCTTTAAAAGCCCTGAAGGGAGCAGATTGATGAACACGTATGAACGCATGTGCCGCGATCTGGAAAAGCTGAAAACGCAGGGTAGATTCCTGTATCCGTCCGCAGGCACGCCGATTGAAGCCGATCCGCAAGCAAAACTGACATTTGCCGTTTGGGGCGATCCGCAGATTGCGGCATGGTCGCCGCTGCGTGCGGCAAGATTGTACAGCGCGTGCGAGGATATTGCGCGCATGTCTCGCCCGCTGGATGCGCTGATTCTTGCGGGTGATCTGACGGATAACGGGCAGGCTGCAGAATTCAAAATGCTGCAAGCGCTGCTCTGCTCACACGCAAGCGGTTTTCAAAACCTGTTGTGTGTCAGCGGCAACCACGACGTGCGCCTGCGCAGCTTTTTTCGCCAGCGCAGGATTTTTGCTGAGTTTGTCGAAGGCATTCCGGGAGGAATAGCCGGAAATCGCAGGGTATATTACCACAAAGCTGTTCTCTGCGGATACACCTTTCTGCTGCTTGGAACAGATCGCAGCACGTTCGAGGAGGCATACATAAGTTCTGCCCAGCTGCAATGGCTGGATGCGCAACTGGCACAAACAGCACGGGACAGCGTCGTATTTGTAGTCAATCACCAAACGCTGAAGAACACCAACGGACTGCCGGACACATGGCTGGGCAAAGGAGATTGGCGCGGAACAGTGGGCAGGCAGTCCGACGCGCTGCGTGCAGTGATTGAAAAATACCGCAACGTCTTTTTGATTACCGGACATCTGCATTACGGCGCAAGCGCTTCCTCCTTTGAGGACTGCGGCACATTCAAATCGCTCAGCGCCCCCACAATCGGCGTTGTCAATCACGGCCAAACCGACGCCCCGACGCAAGGGTATGTTGTGCAGGTTTATGACGATCATATCCGTTTGCGCGCGCGTGTATTCGGCGAGGGGCGCTATTTGCCCGACGACCTGCCCGGCGCGGATATAACCGTTGCACTATAATAATGTTTACACACACAGCCTCCCGGATCGTGCATCCCGGGAGGCTGCCGCTTTTTACGCAGTATGGATGCGCAAAGTCGTTTCGCCCGCATGCAGCTTTTGTTCAGCACCGGGAACAGAAATCACGGCGTCCGTACCATCAGGGATGCAGACCTGCAGCGTCACAGTGTCCCCTTCTCTTTCCCACGAAACGGAAACCTTCCCTTGCGGAATGGTGACATACCCTCTTGCAAACTGAAGGCTTTGCGGAAACACAGGATGCAGCTGCAATTTTCGGAATGCTGTGCTATCCTGCGGCTGGTCGATTCCGAGCAGGTATCGGAACAGCGTAACCACTGCCGCCCCGAACATCGGATGATTGTGGGACGCCTCTCCGTTCCAGTTTTCCCAAAGCGTTGTCGCGCCGGATTTGCGCATATGCCCGAAAGATACCTCGCCTTCCCCGCCGAGCAGTCGAACCGCAAGTTCTTCCTGTCCGTTTGCAAACAATACCCGCGCGAGAATGTCCGTACCGAAAATCCCGGTA
>CAMOCU010000128.1 GCA_946610835.1 uncultured Clostridia bacterium
GCCGGCTGACTCTACCTGCCGACTGCATCAGACGTTCGGCTGCATTTTTTCGGCAAAGTTCCATTAAATGCATTTGCTCACCACGCTGTGGTACGGCAATGGTCACCTTGCGCCCCGCCTTTTCAGACAAATACCGTCCCAGCAGTTCTGCGTCGTCCGGCGCACTGTCGACCGAAATGCGCGGCGGGATTGTGCGCTCCGAAGCGTAGAAGCTTTGCAGAAGCTCGCGCCGGCAATCCGCAGGATCTTCCGGTGTGTCAAGAATAAAATATGCGCTTTCCTGAAGCCGTCCGCCGGAAAAGCGCAAAACGTTCAGGCAGCTTTTTTCTTTTTCGCTCACAAGGGCGAAAACATCCTGTTCTTCAATTGCGGCGGAGTACACTTTTTGCCGCTCGGCGGAACGACGGATCGCAGCAATCCGATCCCGCAGACGGGCGGCTTTTTCAAACTCCAAGTTTTCTGCGGCCTGCTCCATACGCGCCTGCAAATCACGCAGCGCATCCGATGTTCCGCCGCGCAGAAAAGTCAATGCACCGTTCACGGCTTCCAGATATTCCTCCTGTGTGACTTTCCCTGCACAGGGGGCGCTGCACTGCTTGATAGAATAATTCAAACACGGTCTGCTCTTGCCGATGTCGCGCGGAAACGTCTTGCCGCAGCGCG
Organism: uncultured Clostridia bacterium; assembly: GCA_946610835.1. Lineage (GTDB taxonomy): Bacteria > Bacillota > Clostridia > Oscillospirales > Acutalibacteraceae > UBA1425. Next base: position 664 of record CAMOCU010000128.1, read on the forward strand.
GAAGGCGATAGATCTTCAGCGCCTCGTCCACAGAATTTTGCACGGTGAAGTGACTGGTATACGGCCCGATGTATTCCGCGTCGTCCTGCCCTTTTTGCAGCACGGCAGAAATCATCGGCCAGCCGTCGTGTGAGACGCGGATGTAGCTGTATCCCTTGTCATCCTTGAGCAAAATGTTGTATTTGGGGCTGTATTGCTTGATCAGACTGCACTCAAGCACCAATGCCTCGAATTCGCTGTCGGTGAGGATATAATCAAAATCGGCCACATGCTCCACCATGCGGATCACCTTGATTCCGTGGTTGCGGTGAGAGCCGAAATACTGACTGACTCTGTTCTTCAGCGCCTTGGCTTTACCAACGTAGATGATTATGCCCTGCCGGTTTTTCATCAGATAAACGCCCGGCGTCTGCGGCAGACGCATTGCCTTGCGGCGCAGCTGTTCCTGTGTCAGCGGCTGGATTTGTGCCATGCGCGATTCCTCCTTTTCCGTGCGGCTCCGGTCAAAATGCAGCGCGCCGGATTTGAATTTGTTTTCTCTATATGAAAAGTGAAAAACCTTCGTGCGCACGGCACGAAGGCTGAAACTGTCGGCAAATATTACTCGGCAAATCCGGAGTTGACCAGGCGAACCAGCTCGTCCACAGCCTGTTCTTCGTCGGGGCCGCCGGCGATGATGCGGATCTGTGTGCCGCCCATGATCCCCAGAGACAGCACACCCAGCAGACTCTTCGCGTTGACGCGGCGCTCTTCCTTTTCGACCCAGATGGAGGACTTGAACTCGTTGGCCTTTTGGATGAAGAAAGTCGCGGGGCGCGCGTGCAGACCCACTTGGTTCTGAACCATTACATCTTTTACATACATAGTTCTCTATCTCCCACAAATCAAAATCAAATTATTTCAATACATATTATAGCATAAAACTTTGGAACGTCAATAATTCGATTTCGGTTTTTCAAACTTTCGGATGGCTTCATAAAAGTTGACGCATACGACCCCCGAATTTTTGTTGAAATTGACAATAATCACGCCTGATTTTTGGGCAAGTTACCCGAAAATCAGGCGTTGGTTCTGTAGATATTTGCATTCAGTGGATGCGCAAAAGCAGAAATAAGCGATAAAGATCGTACCAAAGCAGCGCTGCCCATTCCCGAAAACCGAGTTTTCCGGTCTTGTGTGCAGATGTATCGGGGATTGTCGGTGCTGAAGATTCCTTCGGTTCCAGCAATACCGGCAGCAGTTCCTCACCGCGCACAGCGCGGAACGACTGTGTACGTGCGCAAGCGGCCGCATATTTTTCCCGTTCGACGGTATATCGAATCTCAATCTGCAGCGTTGCGTAGGATTCGCCGGGGAGACGGCCGTGAACATCGATATGGGTCGTTTCGCCCGGCTGCAGTACAGCTCCGATTGTATACGAAAAGTGCAGGTCAGCGCCGCTGCAGCGAACCGAACAGATCGTGAGCGCAGCTGTGTGCGAGACGTTTGTAATGTGCAGGGCAGTGGAGTATGGCGTGACGAATCCTTCCGCACAGGCAGAAAAGGCGCAGAACACTTCGCGGCAGGAATGTTGGGACGTCAAAAACTGCGGATATTCCGGCAAGGCAGCCACATCTGCAGGTACATCTGTGCAAAGCAGATCCAGCAGCAGCGCGCGAACCTTCGGTTCGTTCATGCCCAGTCCGTGCATCAAATCGGCGACGAACCATGTATGTTTTGGTAAAAAGGCGGTCGATGCATCCACCATGCCGTCAGGCGACAGGCAGGAAAGATTCCTGCCGGCCGCATTGAGCGCCTTTCCAGGAGGCGCGCTGGCTGCGCCCGTGGTGGAAGCCACGTCGATCACACCATCGGAATTGGCGCCGCAGGCAACGGCAAGGTCGCTTCCGTATCCGGAAACAATGGAAATCCGAACGCCCTGTGCCTGCAGTGTACGAAGCGAATCCCTGCGTTGTGCGGCGATTTGTGTATGGTACAGATCCGTTTTGCGCAGGATTTTGTCGTGCGCGCCGTCCAGAAGATATTTTTCACGCAGCGCGGCATAATCGTGCAGCGGGACGAGATCCCATACGCTGCCGAAATTCAGGAAAAAATCCAGCAGGAAACGGCGGATAAACGCTTGCAAAAACACATCCGCGCCGTCGAGCCGAAGCAGGGATGCAAGTGCGTCCAGATCTTTCCGGTCTTGACGATAGCTTTCGAACAGACGTGCGAGATCTGCCCACCCTACAGATATTTTTTCGCCGCAAAGCAGCCGCGAAACGATGGAACTGCCGTCAAGCGCGGGACATTGCAGCACAACGCGGCGCACATCCTTGCCGCCGTAAAGCTGCAGATAGCTTGCCGCCACCTGTCCGCCGTAACTGACGCCCATAAGATCCACCCTCTGTGCGCCGGTCAATTGCAGCACCTCTCGGATGTATGTGTTCAGCACAGCGGCGTTGTCGATCTGCCCAAGCCGCCAATCCAGCGTACAGCAGTAAACGTTCTGATTGCCGGCTCTCTCGCCCAGTGCAGTCAGGGCATCATGATCCGGATAGTAGCCGATTTTTTTGAGTGCGTCCAGCCGCGTTTGCTGCGCGCTATGCGGCGAAGGGGTTACCGCATAGCGCGATGTTCCGTCATTTTCCATGCGCAGCGGCTCAAGCACTTCTTCCACATAGGGAGCGAGCGCGTTAAACACCGGCGTATACCAGCCGGCAAGCGCCAACCCTGCGCGCGGCACAATGCCGGGCATTTCCTGTTTTAAAGCGGCAATAATTTTGGCAGCGACGTCTTGTTTCCATACGCGCCGTTCATTCGGCGTGCCTTCATCCATCACGAGCCGCGCACTGATATAACCCGGCACAAAAACGATTGGACACTGTTCCTGCGCACAGACGAGCGGTGCAAAACTGCTCAGCAGCACAAGACACAACCATGCGGAGATTCCTTTTTTCAGCATTGGCAACGCCCTCCGTGCATGGATCACTCCACGCGGTCTGTGTATTGATAAGCACGCACATAGTCCACGATGAATTCTGCAGGAAGCTCATCGCGGTTGCGCGTTGCAATTCCGGACCAGCCGTAAAACGGCTGACCGCCCACGCCGTCGAACTCTGTGGAAAGAAGCATGTATTCCGGCACTTTGGATACGCCGCCGAATGAGCTGCGTCCCGTTTCGATGCCGTTAATATAAAAAATGTATTCGTTTTCGTTCCATTCCAAGCCGTATGTGTTGAATTGTGAATACGGTGACTGCGCTTTTGCGACGGTAACATTGCGGTATCTGTGGCCGAGTTCGTATCCGCCGTAGTGCAGGTTGGATGTTACAAGTCCGTTTTCCAGTCCGTAGATTCCGCGGTAATAGAGCGGAGATTCAAACACGTCAATCTCTGTTCCCTGCGTGCCGGGTACACCGTTGGCGATGTTTTCCGACGACAGCCAGAACGCTGACCAAAGCCCCTGTGCCGCGGGCAGAATACAGCGGCACTCGAAGTAGCCGTACGTCTGCAAATATTTGCGCCGTGTGTCGATGCGATCCGTGTAATATCCCGCGCCGTATTTGCCGTCCGGCAGGTATTCGCTGCGGATCACCAGGCACCCGTCGCGCAGGACGGTTTGCGCCTCGTCCCAATAGCCGCCCTTGCGGATACCGGGATGGTAGTGCGACCAGCAGCGTTCATCCAGCACGCTGCCTTCAAACGAATCCTCAAACACGAGCGTGAACCCGGACAGGTCGATTGTATGCGCTTCTTTCGGCTCCCAGGGGTAACGTACAAGGACGATCCCGCGATGGATCACGTCAATCAGCACATTGACGAATTTATCAAATGCAGTTTTGGCCCATTGTTCGGCTGGGGTTTTTTCCTTTGCACAAACCGGAACGGAAAAGAATGCTGCCGTGCCCAGCAGACACAGACAGAGCAGAAGGGCAAGCGCTTTTTTTACAGTGTTTTTCATGAGGCATCCTCCTTGGGAAACAGTTCGGTTTTTTCAATCGCGCTGCGTGCGCGTTCCGGGTGATTGGTCATCAGTACATCCGCGCCGCC
>CAMOCU010000129.1 GCA_946610835.1 uncultured Clostridia bacterium
TTTATTATAATTCCATAGCAGAATAAAACGGAAAGACCGGAGAACAAATCCCCGGCGCACGATTTATCCGTCAGGATCCGCATACACAAGCGCACGGTTGCCCGGGTTCCGTGCGCGGTCAGCCGATCCATAAAAAGCACGCGATTGTTCAAACATTACAGCTGCTTAAAACCACTTTCTGCGCTTGGCGTAAAAAGTCAGCGCCGCCACAACCGCCACAGACAACAGAATCACATAAAGGTATCCGTATCGCCACGCGAATTCCGGCATGTGCACAAAATTCATCCCGTACCAGCCGACAATGATTGTCAGCGGAAAAAAGATCGTGGACAGAACGGTAAAAAATTTCATCGAGTTGTTCAGTTCAAGATCAAGCGCGGACGTGTACGCGTCCTGCAGATGATCCACGCCGCTGCCGAGCGAGTCTATGTCCTCACGCAGCCTGCGCAGCTTTTCGGACAAGTTTGCCACGCTCATCAGCCTTTTCTCATCAAACAGATCGTTCTCGTTTTCCTCCACCGTTTTCGTGATGTCCAGCAGCTGGTCGTAATAATTGTGCATCTGCAACAATTCCCGCTTGAGCTGCAAAAGCGTCCGATTGAGTGAACGATCCGCCTTTTCCTCGAGAATCTGTTCCTCTATGCGCGCGATTTCGTTGCGCGTTGTTTCGATGAACCGCGGTGCGTCGGCAACGAGGGTTTCGACCAGACAACACAACAGTTTTTCCACCGTACCCTGTGCGGCTGTGCAACGGCGCACGGCAGCCTGAAACTTGTCGCGCGTGCTGGAGTCGCAGTCGTCAATATCCACCAGCAGCATCCCGTTTTTGCGCAAATACAGCGCCACACAGTCATCCGGCTGCCCTGCGCCGGCAATGCGCAGCTCCGTGAACACATAATCCTCGTACACCTCCACGCTGGAGCGGAAATATGCGTTGACGGAACCGCAGGCCTCCACAGTCGACGGCGCAAATCCAAACGAAGTATACAGCGTCTGCAGCGTCTGCACATCTACATATCCGGCAAAAAGCTCCGCTGACTTTGCCTTTTCGGCAGAGATCTGCGGAATACCCTGCGTGAGCTGATAAAACATAGCAATCGCTCCCTTTGTCCTTTTCTATACAACAGTATACAGGATTGCGGCTGAAAAGTATAGGATTTTTTGAAAAATTCGAGTATGTCAGGCGAAATATCCGATGCGGACGGTTGACAAAAGCGCAAAAACCAGTACAATATAAGATGTATCCTTTAAGAAAATATGGAGGAGTGGGATCATGGATCAGAAATTAGCCCCCTTATTTACCCCCTGGAAAATCGGCAATTGCGAAATCAAAAACCGCATTGTGCTGACCAGCATGGGCGGCACCGATCTGTTCGGATGGATGGAAAACAACCATTTCGACAAGGACGGCGCGCGTTTCATTATGGAAGTGGCCAAAAATAACGTCGGCCTGCTGCTGCCCGGATGTCAGCCGGTATACAACCCCATGTTCGGCCAGTGGCTGTATAAAAACAAAAAAATGTACGCTGACCTGAAAAAGTGGATGCCCGAGTTCCACAAAACAGGCGCAAAGCTTTTTGTCCAGCTGACCGCCGGATTCGGCCGCTCCTTTACCATCAGCAAAATGATGGAAACGCTGTACAGCAATCCCGTACTGCGCGCAGTGAGCAAACCGTTCATGAACCTGGATAAAATCACGGCATCCGCCAGCCCATCGCCCAATCGCTGGTCGGATAAAGTTCCGTCCCGCGAAATGACGAAAGCGGAGATCCGCGAATTTGTGGAAGCGTTTGCCAAAACCGCAAAGCTGCTGCAGGATGCGGGCGTGGACGGCGTTGAAATCCACGCTGTACATGAGGGTTATCTGCTGGATCAGTTCACTTTGAAATACGTCAACAAACGTACCGACGAATACGGCGGTTCGTTTGAAAACCGCTACCGTTTCCCGGTTGAAATCGTGCAGGAAATCAAAAAAGTCTGCGGCAACGATTTCCCTGTTTCACTTCGTTACAGTGTCCTGTCCAAAACCAAGGGCTTCCGCCAGGGCGCACTGCCGGGCGAGGATTATGTCGAGGTCGGCAGAGATATGGAAGAATCCGAAAAGGCCGCCAAATATCTTCAGGACGCCGGTTACGATGCGCTCAACTGCGACAATGGCACATATGACGCGTGGTACTGGGCACATCCGCCTGTTTACATGCCTGAAAACTGCAACCTTGCAGACGTGGAACACATCAAAAAATTCGTGGACATTCCCGTTATTTGCGCCGGCCGTCTCGACCCTGCAACAGCGGCGGAATCCATTGCCGAAGGCAATCTTGACGGCGCAGGCTTTGCCCGCCCGTTTTTGGCGGATCAGGCGTGGGTCACCAAACTGATCAACGATCAGGCCGAAGAAATTCGCCCCTGCATCCTGTGCCACAACGGCTGCTTCAATATGTGTCACTACAAGGGCGTGCCGAACGATCAGGATCTGGGCGACAGCCTGCATTTGAGCCGCTGCGCCGTCAACGCGGAAACCATGCAGTGGAACAAACACTTTATCCAAAAGACCACATCTCCCAAAACCGTCCACATCATCGGCGGCGGTATCGGCGGCATGGAGGCTGCCCGCGTGCTGAAGATGCGCGGCCACCATCCGGTCATTCACGAAAAATCCGGCGTGCTTGGCGGCACATTCATCCCCGCCAGCGCCGAATCCTATAAGGGTAAGCTGCGCGAACTGCTTGAATGGTATCGCCTGCAGATGCAGAAACTTGATGTAGAAATTCATCTCAATGACGAGGTCAAGGATGTTGCGGTATTCGGCGGCGCTCCCGTGATTGTTGCCACCGGTTCCACACCGCGTCTGCTGCGCCGCGTGCCCGGTTACGAAAAAATGATCGAAGGCTGCGATTTCCTCAATGGAACGCCCGTTGGTAAAACAGTCGCTGTCATCGGCGGCGGTCTGACCGGCAGCGAAATTGCGTATGAACTGGCGCTGCAGGGCAAAAAGCCCATTATCGTGGAGATGAAGGACGACCTTGTAAGCCAAAAGGGCGTATGTCTCGCGAATTCCTCGTATCTGCGCGAATGGTTTGCCCTGCACGAAGTGCCGGTGTATCTGGAAACTACGCTCAAGGAAGTCAAAGACGGCGGCATTGTCTGTACCGATAAAGACGGCAAAAGCTTCGACGTCGCATGCGACAGCGTTATCAGCTGTGCCGGCTACATCCCCGCACCCCTGACCGAAAAGGGCAAAAATATTTATCTTGTCGGCGACTGTTTGGCCATCGGCAACCTTCGCTCCGTGATCTGGCGCGCATATGAAGTCGCGATGAAAATCTGATCCCGCATTCTTGAAGCCTCCGCGGCAGATACGCGGAGGCTTTTCGTATTTTCGCAAATATACAGTTTTCCTTCGTAAGCGCAAAACAGTCCCACGTGGAGTGGGGTGTGGGTTCAGAAAATGAATCTGTGTTTTTGAGAGAGGATTTCCGTAAAATATTCTTCAATATTTCGTTTGTTCGCTTTCGCAGTTTCGGCGAGACTGTAAAAGACGGCGGAGGCTTGTGTGCCGTTTGGCGTGTCGCAGAACAGACAGTTTCTTGGTATGACGGGCATGCCGTCAGTCTATGGTGAAAGTCCACAAGGGGTGTAGTTGCCAACAAACCCGAGAGCGACTCCCAAGGTTTGTATTGCGAGGTACAGGTGAGAGAAAGAGATAGCGAAATCGTAGCCTTACGAACAGGAACCTGATACAAAGGCGTATACGGCGGATAAGTGGACAAAAAGTCACGAAGTCCAAAAGACAACTGTAACCCGTATGCGTAGATTAGGAAAGTAGACGAGGAAAGACGGACGACTTATACCGGGTCTGTCCCTCGATTTTGGGATGGTCTCTACAGAATGTTTTTGTCAACGCTTCCAAATATGAACGCGGCAATTTGAAATGGGTGCATATGGCAATTGGCAACTTCAAGGCATTCTTGCTTGGCACCTATCATGGCAGCTGCGGAAACTATCAACCCTATTTGGATGAATACTGTTTCCGCTTTAATCGCAGGTTTTGCCCTGAACAACTTTTCTCAAGATTGTCAAGGGCTGTTGCTACATCTTGTATCCGGCTGAGCTAAGCCGATACGCATATATCATTTTATCTCCTGCCTTATATAAACAGTCAAATGCACACCCCCTATAAAATTTAACGATTCTTGTAAAGGGGTGTGCATTTTGTATCAATATATATCAGCTTTTTCAAAAAAGTACAAAAAAATAGCAGACACATCAAAAATGACATGTCTGCGTATCGTGCAAAGCATTTGGATTCACAGCGCAAAAGTTTTGGATTCATTTTTCAAAATCCATTTTGAATCCAATCGTGCAAAGATTGAATCCATCGGTGCAAAGGTTGAATCCAAAATCTTCAAAAATGAATCCAAAACCGTGAAACTTTGCACTGTAAAGATTTTGGCTTTCGACTGACTGTTCAGAAAGGTTAGGGGCGTACATCGGGGACGTCCGAAATGAACCCCTGACCCACCGCGGAACCGTTGTATATCAACGATTCGGGCATAAAAAGGCTCCCGGAAGTACATTGTATCCAAGTAATTCCGGGAGCGTGGAGCCTCATACCTTAATCGAACCCCCTACTTTTTTTGAGATTCTACTGGAACCAGCCTTAAAACCCGAGGGTCGACAAAATCCTC
>CAMOCU010000130.1 GCA_946610835.1 uncultured Clostridia bacterium
CGAGCGTGATGCTGCCGCTCTGAATGGTATTGCGTCCCATAAGAAGCGACGCAATCGTCGATTTGCCGCTGCCGGATTCGCCGACGATGCCGATGAAGCTGCCGCGCGGAATATCCATCGACACGCCGTGCAGCACCTCGCGCTCCGGCACATAGGAAAAATGCACATCGGCAAGACGGATGTCGCCCGCCTCGGCGGTACGCGTCTTTTCAGGCGGATCGGGTTCATTCAGAAATTTAAAGATTTTGTCGCTGGCCGCCATGCCGTTCATCGCCACATGGAAATAGCTGCCGAGCCGGCGCATCGGCAAAAAGAAATCGGCGGAAAGCAGAATCATGAAAAGGCAGTTGGCAAGCCCCAGTTCGCCGCGCACAAACGCCATTGTCGCAAGCAGTATTCCGATGGCCGCACCGCCGTAGGCCACGCCGTCCATAATGGTCACAGAGTTGAGCTGCATGGTCAGCACGGCCATGGTCACCTTGCGGAAATGCTCCGATTCGAGGTTCATCTCCTCGTTTTTGAATGCGTCCGCCTGATATGTTTTCAGCGTCGTCATGCCCTGCAGATTTTCGAGGAAGGTACTGCCGAGTTTCGTATACTGCCCCCAGTATTTGGCGAGAATCTTTTTGGCAATCTTCTGCACCATCATGATCGCGCCGGGGATCAGCGGCACACAGATCATCAGCACCGCCGCCACCTTCCACGAACCGCCGAAGCCGAACAGGAAGAATAGCGCGATCGGTGCGAGAAACGCATAAAAAAACTGCGGCACGTACTGCCCGAAATAACTTTCCAGCTGGTCGACGCCCTCCACGCTTTCCTGCACCAGTTCCGCCGTTGTGACGTGCGCACGGTAACCGACGCCCAGACGCAGAAGTTTTTCGTAGATTTTTTCGCGCATGACCTGCTTGACCGTGCGTGAGGCGAGATAACTCATACGCGCGGCATACCGTGTTGTAAAAAAGCGCGCGAGCAGCGTGCAGACGATCACGGCAAACGGTATCAGCAGGTCGCGCAGATTCCATGTTTTTTCATACAGCTTCTCCACGGAAACAGCGATCACCACGATCATCAGCACATTCAGGCACAATTCCGCGAATTGCAGCACAATATTGCCGGCAATATACTTCTTGCTTTCCGGACACATTTGCATTAAACGTTTGTCAAACATGATCTTCCTCCTGCGGATGAATGGTTTTGACGCCGAAAAGAAAATAGATCAGATGCGCCGCCCACACGACGGCCAGAAGAACGCACGGGATCCAGACGCCTTTGCGTGCCATCATGAAAAAGCCGAATCCCATCAAGAGCGTTACAGATAGAATAATCGAAATTTTTGTTTTCGTCAACATGCCTTTTTTCTGCACAAAGGATTCCAGGTGCTTTTTATACAGCTTTGTGCCGACAAACCAGTCGTGCAGCCTTTGCGAGCTGTTGGCAAAAAAGAACACTGTCAAAAGATAAAACGGTGTTGTCGGCAGAACAGGCAGAAACACGCCGACCGTACCGAGCGCAAGACAAAGACAACCCAAAACGATAAAAAGGATTTGTTTGATCTTCATGTTTTCCCCAGCTTTCTTTTTTCCCGCTTTGTCGCAATCACATGCCGGATCGCGGCAATCGGATGATGAAACAGCATCCGCGGTCCGGAAAACCGCATCACTTCGCGGATCTGATCGCACATCTGCGGCTTGTAGCAGTGCACCCGGCAGTTGGAACAGAACGTTTTTGTTTCCATAAAGGGGCATTTGTCTGATCGTGCATGCGCATAGTCCGTGAGCTTCCGGCAATCGGCGCACAGCGTTCCTTTGGCCGTTCGGTGTTTTTTGCGGCAGTACAGGGCAATCATATCGGCGACCATAGCTTTTTCGCGCTGCCGCTTTTCTTCGACGGATTTCATTTTTTCCTCCTGCGGCGCTGCCGCGCGAAAAACGCCCCGGCAAGCACTGCCGCAAGACACACGGCCGCTCCCGCGATCACAAGCGCCGGGCTGCCTTCGGATGCATGCGCCGGGGGATTCGCCGGATCGTCTGCCGGTTCGGCCGACGGCATATCCCGTGCTGCCGTTTGTGTCGTCTGCGCCGTCTGCGTTATCTGCATCGTCTGCTCCGCTGCCGTTTCGGCCGGGTGCGTTTCTTCTGCAGCCGCGCCGCTCTGCGCTTCTTCGGTCGTTTCCGGCGGCAGCGTTGTTTCTTCGGCCGCCGCTTGAATTTCGCCGAGCGTGAGCGTCACATCCGTCGGATGCGGATCGCCCTTGCCCATGAATTTGTCCATAAAATCCACCGTGATCGTCAGCACCTGCACGCCGTCCGCATCCGTCTGCAGCGGCAAGCGGAACGCCGCAGGGACTGTTTGGGTTCCGGTTTGCGGCTCTGCCAGAATTCCGTTCACCGGGTCGGAAAACAACTCCCGCTTTTCGGAAACGACCTCGGCGCCCGCAACCGTCATCACGTTCGCCTCGTACGTATTGCCGAACAAATGAATGGTCATATGGCGGTTTTCAAGCGTCATATACGTCTTGCCGTCCGGCCTCGCTTCGATCTGCACTGCCTCACCGAACGCCTTGGAAAACGCCTTTTTGATCGCGGGGATCGGCGCTTTTGTGGTCAGCGACACGATCGGCGCGCTGTATTCCCCTGCCGGCAGCGCACAAGCCTGCCACAGCAGACCCATGCACAACATCGCGGCGAACAGGGCTGTTTTAAAACGCTTCATTTTCTCGTCCCCTTTTCCAGATTTTGCTGTTTGAGCGCTTCGCCCATCGGCACCTTTTTGATTTTTCGCAACATACCGAGCGCCACAACCGCATAACTCGCCATACCCATCACAACCAGCTTGACGTAACAGCTGCCGGAAACAATGTACGGAATATATCCGGCGATCTCCTTATAGATATACACCTGAAACGCCCAGCGCAGCATGACGGAAATGATCGGCACGCTCACCAGCAGCGACACGAGCACAGCAACGGATGTGCTGACAAGATACAGCCTGCCGATTTCGCCGTTGCGGAACCCGAGAATCTTCGTCATGGCAATGGACGCGCTGTTCTTTTCGATGATCTGCTTGGTCAGCAGGAACATCAGCAGCAGGAAAACGGCAATGCCGAAATACATAAAGCAGTCCATAAAGCTGAGCATCGACACACTCAGCTGATCGACGACCTTTGTCTGATCCTCCAAAGAGATCGTTGCGGCAATGTCGTCCGGATCAAGATCGGTCAGCGGTTCGTCGCTGAAATACCCGGTGAAGTATTCGCTGCTTTTGCGGAACGTGTCAAGGTATGCCTGCCGCGGCAGAAAGACCGCCAGCGACGCCTGATAGGGGTACTCGCCCGCAATGCGGAACGTATACGTTTTGGAGGAATACTTCTCTTTGAGCGTGACCGAATCGCCGATCTTCAGGCTGTATTTGCGCATCATACTTTCCGATGCGAGAATGCCGTCCTCCGGAATGTCCGCGCGGATATACCGGCTGTCCGGTTCGATTCCGTACACACTCACGCCGTCGGGAATAAAGCCCTCTTTCGTGGTATCCAGCGTCGTCAGGCAGAACTTTTCGGCAAGCGCATTTTGCGTCTGCACTGTGTCGCGGGCGACGATCGTCTGCTGCGCGGCCAGCTGCGTGTCGCGCACAAGCGCCGTATAACTATCCATCAGCGGGCCGAACATCATGCTGAACACCGCAAGCGTACCGCCGAACAAAATACCGACAAACAGCACCGCATACGCGCCGATATTCTGGAACAGAACACGCAGACGGAATCTTTGCAGAAACGGCAGCTTCGTGTGCAGACGCAAAGCGTGTCTGCGTGCATGCGCCGTCGTCTGTCCGCGCAAAAAATCGAGCGGACGCACGCGCAGTTTCCGCCAGAGCACGGCCAGATTGATCGCCAGCATCAGCACAAACGGCGTGACGGTCGTTTGCAAAAACGCCTCGGCATTCGGCAGCGTTTCATATGTCACAAGGGAATAGTTCGTGTAATACAATTTCACAAACAGGGATTCAAATACCGTATAGCCCAACACGTTGCCGAGAACCGACGCAAGCAGTGTCACCACAAGCGGCAGAACCATGTAATGCCGCACCATCTGCGCACGGCTGAATCCGGACGCGCGCAGCGTGCCGATCGCTCCGGCCTCCTGCCGGATCGTGTTGGATGTGGTCACAGCGAACACAAACGCCAGAATCGCAAGGACGATATACGATATGAGCGTGATCGACGCCTTGTCTGATCCCATATCCTCGCCGGTAAACGTGATCGCAAGATTCCTGTAGCGCGGCAGATAGTCGTTCACGCCGACGATCTCCTCGTCATCAAAACGCACGTCCGTCAGCGCCTGCAGCTGTTTGAGCGTTTCCCGGATTTTCGCGGTGCTGTACAGCTTCGTCGCATCCACCTTATCGAGCAGCCCGTACACTTCGTCAAACGAAAAGTCGAATCCCGTTTCGGCATCCGCATCGTTATCGAGCGCGTCCAGGTCGATCTGCGGCGGCTCTTTTCCGGCAAGATCGGCGCCGTCCGTCAGCGACTGCGCCTGTTCAAAAGCCTCCTGCATCGCTTTGAGCGCCGTTTCTGTTGTGCCGAGTTCCGACGCGATAAGCGCTTCCACGGTCGTGCCGCGTTTTTTGCAGACAGCGTCCAGTTCCAAAAGCAGATTCAGTTCAATCTGCTGCAAT
>CAMOCU010000131.1 GCA_946610835.1 uncultured Clostridia bacterium
AGTATTTTTATGAGCAAAGCATCGGTAGGACGAACTGTTTGCGCGGATTCGTTCCGTGCGGGATTCACCGTCTGTTTCCGAAATAACATGTAAATCAAATTTGGTTTTATCTAAATAGGTTATGATGTTTTCCAACGCACCCTCTGCGCCGCCGCCATCTAATGACTCAATAAAAAATAAAACGGATCTCACACAAAGCACCTCTGTTTTTACAAATTGAATGAAAAACCGGAAGTTACAAGTTCTTCAGATTTCAGGTCATATTTATATTTTTCGTTGCCTCTGGTCATATCCAATACGGCGGTATGCGGCTTTCCGGCGTTTATTTCATCTTGAATATACGTAAACAGCTGTGTAATGCCGGGAGAGTACCATTCATATTTTTTATCGACGCCGGCAAGAATCAGATAGACCGTTTTGTTTTCCGGTTTATACAGGCAATAGAAAAAAGCACCGATTTCATCGTTGCATCTTGCCAAAAAGCACCAGCCGTGCTTGGCTTCCGTCATAATATGAATCGGGTCGCTTGTCCAGTGGATAAGCAGATCTCTACAGCGTGTATATACTTTGGCCGGCAAAGAAAGGGACGCCATTGTTTCATCTTTCTTTTTTTGCAGGCGCTGTGCACGGATTTCCATCAATCGGGACGCCGTCTGCGCATCCAAGTTCTCGATGATTTCATAACGAAGGTTGATGTTGTCCTTTGCGGAGCGATTGAATGCGGTGCGGATATTTTGACGCATATTTTTGGATAAAGACATTTTATACGCCTCAAAATCCTCTTGCAGAGGAAGCGTCATGCACAGCGAGTCAACGCGATCGGTATTAAAGTTGTTTGACAAAATTTTATGCGACGCGCTTACAGACGGAACATTCTCAAAACAAAAAAAGTTAAGTCCGTAAGTTTTTTGCAGATAGGCAAAAAGGGTTTGCAGATATTCCGGTTTGAGTTCTTTATAGATAAAGTTCAGATAATCAGAATAACCTTGCCTGCCAATAAAATAAAAACCCTTGCGCAAACCGATATTTTTGAAATAAAATCCGGTTTTGACTATTTGAATCGGTGCAATCAACAGCGGATGATTCTGTGTATCCCGCAGCAAAACATAAGTGCCTTTGCGAAAGGGCGCTTTCTTTTTTTCCGCAAGAAAATGACCGTTTAGCATGTCGTACCAGTCATATGTTTGAAAGCAAGTCATTTCTGTGCCTTTTTCCAACTCTTTCCATTCGCTTTGGATCTGGGATAAATTTTGCGGAGAGTATTCTGTAATTGTCATATTATCACCTGGTTTGAAATAAAAATAAAAATTCAAAATCAGACGGTATCTGAAAAACGGAATATGTTTTGATCAAAATCAAAGTGTTTTGTCATACGCCGCGTATTCGGATTCGAGCCATTGCTCCGCGGCGCGGATTCCATCGTCGGACAGCGGAAAAGCGTTGCGGTGAATGTTGTCCGGATCGGTCAGTTCATAGCACTTGTTGTCGATATAATATTCTGCCGCAAGCGCGCCGTCCTGCGCCATAGCGCGATAATTGAAAATCGGCTCCAGCGGACGGGCAATCAGATCCTCCGGCGTGCAGGAGCCGGTGGTCATATTTTTTTGCTCAAAAAAGGCAAGTTTCGGCAGCTTGATTTGCCGATCAGCCATGGTTTCTCGCCTCCTTGCGCACAGCGTCCATCCAGCTCAGCACATCGCGTGAAACATCCTTGGCGTTGATTTCATTGAACAGCTCGTGCCGCGCTTCATCATACAAATGCATGGACACATTTTTGCACCCGACCTTTTCCAGATCCCGATACACCTGCCGCACGCCCTTGCCGTAATTCCCCACCGGATCCATGGAACCGGAGATCAGCAGCATCGGCAGCTTTTTCGGCAGCGCACGGTACCAATCTTTGCCGGACACATTTTGCAGCAAAGTGAACATGTCGCGATACCCTGCCGCCGTGAACAGATAGCCGCAAAGAGGGTCTTTGATATATTGGTCAACCTCGTCCCGGTCACGGGACAGCCAGTCAAAGGGGGTACGCGGATCGTTGTACCTCTTGTTGTAGCTGCCAAAAGCGATGTGATCAATGAAAGCGCTGCGGTAGTGATCGCCCTTAAATTTTTCTGTTACGCGCGCAACGGCTACTCCGGCAGCAGCGCCGGGATTTTCACCGCTCGTGCCGCAAAAGATCGCACCGGCCAGATCACGTCCCCAGGCGGCGGCATACAGCCGCGCGATAAAGGATCCCATACTGTGTCCGAGCAGAAAGATCGGGCGGCCGTCGTATTTTTGCGCAGCCTTCACAGTAAGCGTCCGTACATCCTGCTGCAAGGCGCGCCAGCCATCCTTTGCGCCGAAATAGCCGAGTTGTTCCGGGTCGGCCACAGAACGGCCGTGGCCTGCCTGGTCGTGGATAAATACCGCGTAACCATGATACGCCATGTAGTAGGCAAGCGCCTGATACCGTTCGCCATGTTCCGCCATACCGTGCACAATTTGCAGAATGCCGCGCACCGCTGTTTGATCGGCAGGGGCGTAGGAACGGGCAAAGATGCTGCACAGTTCCGTGGCGGACGGATAGGTATATTCTTCCCGGATGATGTCCATACAGTACCCTCTTCTCATCAGTTTTCCCCATTATACCACAATCCCCGGAGAAAAGGAAACCTTTTTCCGAAGCGGAACTGAAATTGGGCAAATTGCCGCAAAACCGGGAGATGGTATTGGTGGATTCGACGGAATTTTTGCACCAAACGAAAAATTATTTGGTAAAATTGAGCTTCTGTTCATAATTTGTTCATTTTTTTATGGTATAATACTCTATTATTACTTGTCCTATTTATACTTTCAGGAAAGGGAGATGCGACTTGAAAAGAGACTATTCTGAGATCACACCACAGATTCGGCGTCTGGCGGATCAATGCACCGGCGGCGGCCGCATCGACCCGCAGCTGTATGTGGAGCATCAGGTCAACCGCGGTTTGCGAGATTTGAACGGCAACGGCGTTTTGACCGGACTGACGGAGATTTCCGAAATCATTGCCAAAAAAAACGTGGACGGTCAGTACGTCCCGTGCGAAGGCGAGCTGTATTATCGTGGTTACGACGTGCGCAAGCTCACGGCCGGCTTTATTGCGGATGACCGCTTCGGATTTGAGGAAGTGATCTATCTGCTGCTGTTCGGCGAGCTGCCGGACGCAAAGGCTTTGGCCGATTTCAAAAAATTGCTGGGCAGTTACCGTTCTTTGCCGAATTCCTTTGTACGCGATATTATCATGAAATCGCCCAGCAGCGACATGATGAATTCCCTTGCGCGCAGTGTATTGATGTTGTATTCTTATGACCGCAACGCGGACGATGTATCCATTCCGAACGTGCTGCGTCAGTGCTTGCAGCTGATTTCTGTTTTTCCGCTGCTGAGCGTGTACGGATATCAGGCATACAATTATTACATCTGTGACCACAACAGTTTTTTTATTCACGAACCGGATCCCGCGCTTTCGACGTCGGAAAATATTCTGCATATGTTGCGCATCAACAGCAAGTTCACGCCGCTTGAAGCCAAGATTCTCGATTTGGCGCTGATTCTGCATGCCGAACACGGCGGCGGCAACAATTCCTCTTTTACCACGCATGTCGTCACTTCGTCCGGCACAGATACGTATTCCGCCATTGCAGCGGCGCTCGGTTCGCTGAAAGGCCCCAAGCACGGCGGGGCGAACATTAAAGTCTGTCATATGTTCCGCGATATGAAGGAAAAAGTGCGCGATTGGACAGATCTGGACGAAGTGGAGGACTATCTGCAAAAGCTTGTTGCCAAAGAGGCGTTTGATCGGTCCGGGCTTATTTACGGAATCGGTCATGCGGTCTACTCCGTTTCTGATCCGCGCGCCAGAATTTTTAAAGGCTTTGTCGAGGCCTTGAGCGTGGAGAAAGGGCTGGAAAATGAATTCGCGCTGTACAGTGCTGTCGAAGAGCTTGCGCCGAAAATTATTGTCGGTAAGCGAAAGATGTATAAGGGTGTGAGCGCCAACGTGGACTTTTACAGCGGTTTTGTATACGATATGCTCGGCATTCCGGAAGAATTGTTTACGCCCATATTCGCCATTGCCCGTATCGCCGGATGGAGCGCGCATCGCATCGAGGAACTGGTCAACGGCAACAAGATCATCCGTCCTGCATACAAGGCGGTCAGTCCGCGGCGTGATTACGTCCCACTGTCCGCGCGATAAAAATGAAGCACCCGTCCCGCAGATTCTCAAGTCTCTGCAGGACGGGTGTTCTGTATGGTTTGAATCAAAGCATGCGGAACAATTCAAAAAGATCAGAAACGGTGCAGCAAAGAAAATGCACAATTTTTTAAAACCAAACAAACTTGACCGGATATATTGCAGAATATTGGTATTCGTGTTATACTGGAATAGGGTGAGGCCAATGCGGATTTGGAAAGAAAGGAAGTTTTATGCCTTCTGCCCGGAGGATGCGGACGAGTATATCGCTGTTGTCTTGTTGGAAAACGATGTGTTTCTGCTTGTGCGTACCGATGGCAGTGCGCGCGGATCGGACGGACAGATCTATGTGCCGGTCATGCGCGAGATTCCGGTATCGGTCATTCCGTCCGACCTGATGTTCGTAGATGTGCGCATCC
>CAMOCU010000132.1 GCA_946610835.1 uncultured Clostridia bacterium
GAAAAAATCTCTCGTCCCCTCGCACACCCCGATTTAATCAGCGCTTCCCTAAAAAGACCTGCATATCCATCGGCTTTGATCCGGATATGCAGGCCTTTCGATTCAAAACAGGCCGTGCGCTTTTTGAACGCATGGCCTGCTGAAAATCAAATTTGAATTTAAGCGAGATTCGCCTTGAGCGTGTCCAGTTCTTTGCGCAAAGCGGGCGGAAGCTTGTCGCCGAATTTGGCATAGAACTCCTCGATTCCGTCAGCTTCGGTACGCCACAGTTCCTTGTCAACATCCAGAATTGTGCGCAGGGAGTCGAGCGTGACTTCGCCCTCAAGACCTTCAAGATTGATATCCTCGGCGTTCGGCAGATAACCGATCGCTGTTTCCTGCGCGCCGACCTTGCCGTCGCAGCGGTCAAGGATCCATTCGAGCACACGCAGATTGTCGCCGAAGCCCGGCCACATGAAGTTGCCGTCGTCATCCTTGCGGAACCAGTTGACATTGAACACCTTGGGCGCCTTTTCCGGATCCAGACCCGCGCCGATGTCGATCCAGTGCTGCCAGTAATCGCCCATATTATATCCGCAGAAGGGCAGCATGGCCATGGGGTCGCGGCGCACAACACCGACTGCGCCGGAAGCGGCAGCCGTTGTTTCGGAAGCCATAATGGAGCCGACGAAAACGCCGTGGTTCCAGTCGCGGGACTGGTACACCAGCGGAGCCAGCTTAGCGCGGCGGCCGCCAAACACGAACGCGGAAATCGGCACGCCGTTGCTGTTTTCAAACTCGGAAGAGATGCAGGGGCAGTTGACCGCAGGCGCAGTGAAGCGGCTGTTGGGATGCGCGCCCTTTTCCTTGCTGGTCTTGCCGTTCCAGGGGTTGCCCTTCCAGTCAATGGCATTTTCGGGCGGATTTTTGTCCAGACCCTCCCACCAAACAGTGTTGGTGTCGAGATTCAGCGCCACGTTGGTGAAGATCGTGCCCTTGCGCGTTGCAGCCAGCGCGTTGGGATTGGATTTTTCGTTGGTGCCGGGTGCAACGCCGAAGAAACCGTTTTCGGGGTTGATGGCGTACAGACGGCCGTCGGGGCCCTTGCGGATCCAGGAAATGTCGTCGCCGACACACCAGACCTTATAGCCCTTTTTGCGGTAGATCTCCGGCGGGATGAGCATGGCAAGATTTGTTTTGCCGCACGCGGACGGGAATGCCGCGCAGATGTAGCGCACGTCGCCTTTGGGGTCTTCCACGCCGAGGATGAGCATATGCTCAGCCTGCCAGCCTTCCTTCCAGCCCTGATAGGACGCGATGCGCAGTGCGAAGCACTTTTTACCCAGCAGTACGTTTCCGCCGTAGCCGGAATTGACGGAGATGATGGTGTTGTCTTGCGGGAACTGGCAGATGTAACGCTTTTCTTCTTCGATGCCGCACTTGCAGTGCAGGCCGCGCACCCAATCGTCGCTGTCGCCCAGCACATCCAGCACAGCCTTGCCTGTGCGGGTCATAATGGCCATGTTCAGCACAACGTAAATGGAGTCGGTCAGTTCAATGCCGATTTTGGAAAAGCGGGAGCCGACAGGCCCCATGGAATAGGGGATGACATACATAGTGCGTCCCTTGTAGGAATCCCGGGCAATATCATAGAGCATGGCATATGCCTCGGAAGGCTCCATCCAATTGTTTGTGGGGCCGGCTTCCTCTTTGGTGGGGGTGCAGATGAATGTGCGTCCCTCCACGCGGGCAACGTCGTTGACCGCGGTGCGATGCAGATAGCAATCCGGCAGCAGCTCCTGATTGAGCTTGATCATTTCGCCGGTGGACACGGCCTCGGCACGCAGCGCCTCGATCTGTTCGGCAGAGCCGTCGATCCACACGATCTGATCCGGGGAAACCAGTTTGACCTTGTCCTCGATCCATGCAAGGACGGAAGGGTTGGAAGTCAGTGCAGACATAATGAATTTGCTCCTTTCAATACGAACTCTACTGTAGATTATAGCAATTTTCTGAAAAAAAGCAAGCGCTTTCGAGGAAAATACAGCATGTCGGTAGTTTTTTCTACATTATAGATAAAAAAACAAAAATCCGCACTGCCTTTTTGCACACGTTTTAAAAGGAGAGCGGCACGATCTGCGCCTGTTTCGCAAAACGTGTCGAATTGCGTCTGTGCAATTCACGCAAGATGCGCAAAAGCACTATCTGTAGCGCAATTCGTGGTTGACAAGCGGAATATGTTGTGATAGAATAAGGCAAATAGAAAGGAGGGATCCGGATGTCCTCTGTAATGCTGATAATGCGTTCGCTCGCGGAGATCGCCGTGGTGCTGACCATACTTGTCGGTTTCGTGCGGGAGAATAAGTTTATGCGCGTCGAGCGCAAAGCGTTCTGGTTCCTTCGCGTTCTGCGCCGCAAGGCAAAGGACGCCCGTCGGCGTGAGCTGGAGCAGGAGCTGCTGCGTGCGCAGTACGCCGGCGAATACGAAACGGAACGCCGCAGCAAAACGACGGCCAGGGCAGCCAAAGAGCCTGCCGAAAAAAAGAAAAAGAACCATCACAGCCGCGTGGCGTAAATCAGATCTTCTCACCGGACTGCCGCAAATCGAAATCCTTTCCGATATGCGGCAGCCCTTTTTGTTTACAGCAGCTCCTTGTACTGGTAGCAGCGCACGTAATCCACCACAAAATCAATCGGCCAGTTTTTGTTTTGCGCAATTTTGCCGGTCGACGGATTCTTGGCCGGCACGCCGTTTTCGCCGGCGACTTCTACGCTCAGCAGCAGAAACTCCGGGTTTTCGGACACGCCGCCAAAATCCGAGCGCGCGTATTCCCGGCCGTTGATATAAAAGATATACTCGTTTTCGTTCCATTCCATGCCGTAGGTGTTGAATGTGCTGTAAGGATCGTTTTCCAGCAGGAATTCCCCCACATGTTTGTATTGGTGCTCCCCTTTGGCGTAGCCGTCAAAGTGCAGATTGGCGGAAACGGCGTCGATGCCGAAGCGGTGCTTGCGGTAGTACATGGATTCAAAAATATCCAGCTCCGTGCCGTCTTGGCCGCTGCCGTCCACATTGTACACGCCCTCATTCATCATCCAGAACGCCGACCACAACCCTTTGCCGGGCGGCAGAATGCAGCGGCACTCAAAATAGCCGTATTTTTGTTCAAATTTTCCGGCGCTCGTCAGCTGCGCGGAATAATACCCCGGCTTGTATGCGTCAAAATGAATGGAGTCCTTCCATTTTTCGTAGTAGCGATTTTCGAGCGGCGTGTCCTTGTATTCTGTGCGGATGACAAGGTTGCCGTCCTGAACGAACGCCATATCCTCATGCCAGTAGCCGCCTTTGCGCATGGTGATCCACCACTCTGTTCCCCATTTGGCCGGGTCAACCGAATCACCGTCGAACTCGTCGTGCCACGTCAGCGCAAAACGATCCATGTCGATCGTTCTGTTTACAGGCAGCGTGGGGATGTCGAGCAGGATCGGCAGCTGCGCAGAAATCGCAGTCAGCGCCGCGACGAACGCCATAAAGATTTTTTTGAGCATGGTATATCCTCCTTGAATCCGGTTCCATTTGTATTGTAACGGGACGCGCGAAAATTGTCAATACTTTCCCAATACTTGACAACGGCAGGAGGGGCGGATATACTGGAACGGAACACAAAGGAGGTGCAGCATGAAAAGAGTCATACTGCCGCTTTTGGCGGCGGTGCTGTTTGCTGCAGGGGCATGCGGCAAAACGCAGGCGCCATCGGCACAGACCGAAACGACCGCACAAACGGCGTCCGTATCCGCAGCGGAGACGTCCGCCGCGAGCGAACCGGCAGAGGAAAGCACGCACGCGCCATCCGCCGCCGCGCCGCAACCGTCACAGACGCCGCCGACTGCCGCGGCTTCGGAACCGACGCGGCTTCCGCTGACCACCACGCAGCCTTCCCAAACGCAGGCGCAGCCGACCGAAGGGGCGATCCCCTTCACAGCCGAAGCGATCCGCACCTACGGGTATTCCGACATTGCGGCGGGCTATCCCGAAACGAAGGTGTTCGCAAGCCGTGAAGCGCTGGACGATTATTTGCAGGAATTCCTGCGCACGGTGCACACACCGACGCTGCCGCAGGATATCGCGGACGCGGCGGCGAAATATACAGCGCAATGGTTCGCGGATAACCGTCTGATTCTGGTCATTGCGCAGGAAAACAGCGGTTCGATCCGCCACACCGTGCGTCAGGTGCGCCGCACACCGTCGGGCGTGACGATTGAGATCGACCGCACCTGCCCGCAGATCAGGACAATGGACATGGCCGAATGGCACATCTTCATCGAAATCGCAGACACATCCGTCACCCCGGACACAAACATCGACCTCGCCCTGCATACCATTGACTTGTAAACCCCAATCCAAAGCGTCAGCAGCAACCCTTTTTCCGGCCGGAAAAAGGGTTGCAATCTTTTTGGATACATGATACAATGATTCTGCCGTGTAAGCGGC
The DNA here is from genome assembly GCA_946610835.1 of uncultured Clostridia bacterium. GTDB lineage: Bacteria > Bacillota > Clostridia > Oscillospirales > Acutalibacteraceae > UBA1425. Next base: position 4,472 of record CAMOCU010000132.1, read on the forward strand.
CAAACATATTGCTTTGGGCGTGTTTTCAATATTAGTAGGCAAATAATCAAGGAGTAAAAGAGGGGCAGAAATGTATAAGCTCATGAAACAATTTATTGCGGTTGCGCTGGCTGCGCCGCAGCTGTTTTGCTTCACCTTTCATCAGGCG
>CAMOCU010000133.1 GCA_946610835.1 uncultured Clostridia bacterium
TCGCTTCCTCCCTGCTTGAGAATTCGACCTTGTTTGATTCCTTCATCGCACCGACGGATTTGCAGGACGGGTAATGGAACTTCTTGGACTTCTTGTTGCCGATGTACATCGGTTCATCGTCTTCCAGGGCGATCTGTCTGCTCTGAACGGGTGTTGCCGAAAGCCCGGCGACCGCATAGTTCAGGCCTTCCGTCATGACTCCCTTTGAGAAGGTGCCTTTCTGCATGTCTCCGTTTTCAAAGTCGGCCGACACGCCGGGCATTTCGTCCACAGCCGCCTGCACGCCGGGCAGCACAGTCATCGAACGGCCGACGGAGCCTTCGTTCGCACTGCCGTTCGGCCCGTCCGTCTGCGGCGCGACGCGCACGCGGATGGTCGTGTACCGCCCGTCGCTGACCGCTTCGGCGCTTTGCCAATCCTCGGGGCGGATGGCGCGGTAATCGCCGGGCAGCGGATCGCCTGTGGTGCTGTTTTTGGCAATGGCCTTTTTGGCGATCGGCTCAAAAATATCCACATATTCCGCGACCTTGCCCTCGCCGCCGTTGATGGAGATCAGCTCGAGCGTCTTTTTGTACTTCGGCGTATCATTTTCGGCAGCGGCCAGCTTGTAAAACGCAAGTACCTGCGCGACGTCCGTACTGTTCAGCCCGTCCTGCAGCCGGACTTCGTCCGCGGCAGGTTGTGTCGTTTCGTCGGGTTCAGTCTGCGTTTCGCCCGTCGTTTCGTCCGCGGCTTCATCCGCATGAACGCGCGTTGTTCCGGCGTCAGGCTCCGTCGTTGCTGCCTGTGCCGTTTCTTCGGCAAACGTCTGCGTCTGCATGGGCGGCTGTGGTGTTTCCGGCTGCGGCGCGGGCGTTTGTCCGCATCCTGCCGCACTCCACAGCGCCGCACAGCACAGCAGCGCGCACAGCGGCTTTTTTATCCTCATGCGCCCGCCCTCTTTGCCTGAATATAGCGCTCGAGCAGCACACGCACAGCATGCAGGAAAATCCGCAGCGCACGGAAAAAGGACTGCCGGTAACGGCCGGTGGTGTCCATGTTTTCCGCGTTCATCGGCTCCAGCTGCTCTGTACTGTCGTTGTACACAAGATACTGCGGCAGCTCCTCGCGGTCAAAAACCGTGAGCGCGGGATCGTTGAGGATTGCATCGAACAGATGGTTCACATCGTCCGGAAAATCCTTGTGCGCAAGGTTTTTGATGAACCATGTGCGTTCGGGCAGCAGACAGGTCGACGCGTCGATCTGTTTGTCGGGCGAAATAAAACGGCTGTCCGCTGTCTTCAGATACGATTTTTTGAGCGTGCCGTTGATCGTTGCGGCTGTCGCACCGAAGGACGCGTCCTCCACGCGGCACAGCTGGTCGGACAGCATGTCGGATTCGCGCGTGACGGGGATCGTCTGGTAGCCGTACTTGACGACGTTTGCCAGCGAGATCCCTTTGGCACGGTAATGTGCGAACAGCTCGGGCGTGCGGGTCTGGACGTTGTAGTGGTAGTTGTCGAGAATGTCAAGGAATCCCTGCCACTTGTTCATATCCGCGCCGTAGAACACGGTTTGCTTGGCCTTTTCGTAATCCCGGTCGGCCACCATGCTCCACCATCCGGGGAAAGTGCCGTAAGTTTCGCTCAGGATCGGCGGCACAACTTTGAGATAGATCTGGCGGTAGACATTGTTGACCGCCCACGCGGCGATATCCAATCCGCCTGTTTTGCGCAGAAGCGTTGCGGCACTCTGCAGCAGATCCATCAGCACCTCGTCGGCAAACAGCTCAAGATCGTACGTGAAACGTTCGATGCCGCCGCTTTCCAGATACAGCTCGCCGCTGAACGCCTTGGTGCATTGTGTCGCGCCGTACAGCGCGCCGCAGTACAGCAGATAATTCTGCACATACTCGCCGTCGTATTTTTCCATATAAGCGGCCGTGATGCACGCGCCGAGACAGCGGCCGATCAGGTTGACCTTTTCCTCGCCTGTGGCGGCGCGCACAGCCTCGATGTAGCTGTGCAGACCCTCGGCCGTCTTGTACGGATCCATGCGCCAGTCATAATGATACTGGAAGCGATCCGTGGGGTATTTGCCGCCTACGCGACGGCCGTCGATCCAGCCCCAGTCCCAATCGACAACACTGCCGTTGGGCGCTTCGCCGTGCTCGTCCAGACGAATCTCCGCAAACAGCGGCGCCATCACATCGTGCAGCACAACGCAGAATTCGTCCCATTTCTGGGTAAAAAACGCTTTTTTGAACACATCCAGATTACCCTTGACCTGTGTTTCGATGAAATCTTCGGGAATCTGGATCGGGAAAACAACACGCTTGGAACCGTCGGGATTGACGACCTTCAGTCCCGCGCCTGTCCCCACAACGTAAACGGTCGGGATGTCCGTACCGTCCGCATCCGCGGCAAACGCCGCGCCGGCGCAGCTGAAAATCAGCAGCGCACACAGCAATAAACTGCAAATCCTCTTCATCACGGCTTATTCTCCTTATGCGCCTTCCATGCGTCCACGGTCAGCGACGGTGTGACGGCATGGGAAAGGAAGAAATCTCTGCGCTCCCCGGAATTGATCACGGTCACGGGCTTGATTTGATTGAGCACCACGCCCTTGCCGCGCAGCGATTCTTTGTAATCATAATATGTCTTAGGCGCGAGCAGCAGCACTTCCGGCCGTTCGATCATCCCCCAGCGGCGGTACTTGAAGTACTTTTCGTTGATCTCTTTCATCTCGTCGTCGAGCGCGTCGATGAGTTTCTGCCGCGTCGGCTCGTCGACCGCGTCCTGCGGCTCGGCAAGCATGCAGTACCGCGGCGGCGTGGTCGAAAAATCAGCGTAGAAGCTGTGGCCGACCAGCCGGACGCCCGCCTTTTCGGCGGCATTTTTGGCAGCGGCGTCGATCATCTGTGTCGTCGTCTTTTCGTTGGCAATATTCATGCCGAGATTGCGCCGATACAGCAGCTCGATCTGGGGCGTGTTGTGGTACATGCGCGTAACCTTGACCACGTCTGCAATGCGGTAGCGGTACAGACCGGAGAAATTTGTCACAACAATCTCGTATTTTTTGCCCACTTCCAGTTCGTCGATCAGCAGCGTTTCCGGATTTTCGCCGGGATCTTCGTCCTCGTCGTCGCTCACGGGGATGAATTCAAAGAAAATACAATGCGGCAGCAGCACCGCGTCGTCCACGTCCAACTCCGTCGGCATGGCAAAAAAGCCCTCGGCGGCAGCGTAACCCATGTTATGCAGCGGCACGTCGCCGATGTAGCGGCGCAATTTCTGCACATACAGCTTCAAATTGGAACCGACCATGCCGTATGCCCACGTCAGCTTCGGCCAGATGCGCGGCGCGATGGGCGTGTCGAACCCTTTTTGGAATTCGCGCCGCAGTTCGGCCGCCCGGGCAGGATCGGGCTTGATCTTTTTCATGAATTCACGCCGCAGCTCCGGCGTCACGCGCACGGAGGGGTCGATCGTGCCTTGTTCGATGTCGCGGCACAGCATCTCCCAATTCTCTTCGAGATAATCGAACATCGTGGTCAGCAGCGTAACGACCATCGAACCGAGATAGGTGACGTTGCGGTTGGCGAGCGCAAAACGCAGCTGGAAGTATGCCGTATCCACCAGCTCCTCGTGTTCGGGATACATCAGGGAAACGGGCGAGGTGCAGAAGGTAGGCAGGATTCCCTTGAGGAAATCGAGCGGCATCTGCCCGGCGCCGTTCATTTTTTTGCCATCGTCGGATTTGTGCCCCGTCAACACAAGCACAAGCGGCCCCATTTGCGCGGGCATACGAATCCCGCGCCGGCGCAGATCGTGCGCGGCGGTCGCGACCGAGCAGGAAAAGCCGATGCACTGCATCTTCCACAGGTCGTTGATCCCCTTGGGCAGAATCTTCGGCTTGCCCACACTGCCGGAGGACGTAGCGTAACGCACGTTGACGCCGGTATACATCAGATTTTTTTCGCCGTTCATCATCCGCTCCACATACGGCGCGTAATCGTCATATGTGCTCAGCGGCACCATCCGGCGGAAATCGTCAATGGAATGAATTTCGTTGAAGTTGTACTTGATGCCCAGCTCGCTGGTACGGCTGCGGCGCAGGATTTTGCGCAGCGTCGCGCGCTGCGCTTTCATGGGATTGCGGGTGAACAATTCGATTTCAGCCAGCGAAACATCGCCCAGCAAAATTCCGAAATCTGAAAATGGCATAGGATTTCACATCCGTTCTTTCAACTTTATCCCCTTGGGTTTGGTGCATCCGGCTTACCAGATCTCTTTTTGCGCAACCTGACGCAGCGCAAGCGCGGTGAATTCCGGCTCCTGCATCGAGCCCATGTCGCCGCCGCTTCTGCGACGCACGGACAGATTGCCTTCCTCGATCTCCTTGTCGCCGACGAGCAGCATGTAGGGAATCTTTTCACGCTGGGCTTCGCGGATCTTATAGCCGATCTTTTCCGAACGCATGTCCGTCGTCACGCGGAATCCGAGCGCGGACAGGCGGCTTTCGACCTCTTTGGCGTAACCCTGATGGCGGTCGGCGATGGGCAGCCGACGGATCTGTTCGGGCGCAAGCCACAGCGGG
>CAMOCU010000134.1 GCA_946610835.1 uncultured Clostridia bacterium
CCGCGCTCGCGATGCGCTCGCAGATACCTTTGGCGATCATGGACTCGGTCTCCATGTCGATCAGCTGATATTTCAGGGAAGAACTGCCTGCGTTGATGACAAGAATTTTCAAAGTTTTATCCTCCGATTCTCCATAATTTACTTGAAAATATGCGTCGACTGTACTATTATATAAACATATACGTCTTTTTTCAAGTCTTTTTTTGAAATTTCCGAAGCAAGACGTTGTTCAGACAAGTCTTGAGCCGCGTTTTTGGCATAATGGCAGATTGCCGTTTGCAGTATTCGGAAGGCTCGGTTCCGGGATCCCGGGTCAAAGATGTAAATTTTTGTATTGTTCATGGTTTATTCATGAACACGGCGTACAATATCATTAGCCAAAACAGGAAAATGCAGGATAGGAGGAATTATTTTGATTGAGGTCAAACACCTGGTGAAGCGGTACGGGAATCACCTTGCCGTGGATGATCTGTCCTTCACCGTGGAGCAGGGGCAGATTTACGGCTTTCTCGGTCCCAACGGCGCAGGTAAATCCACCACGATGAACATTCTTACCGGCTGCCTTGCAGCCACGAGCGGCGAGGTTCGCATCAACGGCTACGATATTTTCAAACAGCCGCTGCAGGCCAAGGCAGCCATCGGTTATCTTCCGGAGCAGCCCCCGCTGTATCCCGACATGACGGTGCGCGAATATCTCGACTTTGTCGCGCAGATGAAGCGCGTGGCCAAAAAAACACGCGCGGACGCGGTACGCGGCGTGATGGAAAAAACCGGTCTTACGGATGTGCAGGACAGGCTGATCAAAAATCTTTCCAAAGGCTATAAGCAGCGTGTGGGACTGGCGCAGGCGATCCTCGGCGATCCAAAGGTCATTATTCTGGACGAGCCGACAGTCGGTCTTGACCCGGCGCAGATCATCGAGATCCGCAACGTGATCCGCGGTCTTGCCGAGGAGCACACGGTAATCTTTTCCAGTCACATTCTTTCCGAAGTCAACGAAATCTGTTCGCGCGTGCTGATTATTGCCGGCGGCAAACTGGTTGCGGAAAACACGCCCGAGGAGCTGGAGGCTCAGTTCATCGGCACGCCCGCGCTGCATGTCACGCTGCAGGGCGATCCCGAAGCGGCCGACGCGGCGGTTCAGCCGCTTGAGCAGGTGGATTCCTGCGAGCACACCGATGCGCAGGAGGACGGAACCTTCATGCTGCATTTGACGTATGCGCCCGGTACTTCCGTCAAATCCGCGCGCCTTGCGCTTTCCCGCGCGCTCAGCGATGCGGGCTGCCTGATTCTCGGCATTGAGGAAAGCAAGGCGAGTCTGGAGGATGTGTTCATGGAGCTGATCTCACAGGACACGGATCTGACAGCCGGTGCGCAGGAAGGCGAAGCCGACCCGAATACGGAGCCGCTTGAAGTCGATGCGCAGGCGCTGCTCGACGGCACGGTCGGCAGCGCATACGACGCGCACGAGGCGTTCGACGCGCCTGCAGCACAGCCGCAGGATGCCCCGGACGAAACGCAGACGCCGCCCGAAGCGGCGCAATCCACACAGGAGGAGGCGCACGAAGATGCTGGCAATGTATAAAAAGGAGCTGCGGGGTTATCTGCACAGTGTGACCGGGTTTGTTTACGCGGCATTTATGCTGCTGGTGCTGGGAATTTTCACCAGCGTGATCTCTTTCTCGAGCGCATCATCCCACTATGAATATGTATATTACAACTGCGCGTTTGTATTTTTAATCGCAGTGCCGATCCTGACCATGCGCTCTGTTGCCGAGGAGCGGCGGCAGCGGACGGATCAGCTGCTGTATTCTTTGCCCGTTTCCACTGCGCAGATCGTTCTCGGCAAGTATTTTGCCATGCTGACCGTGTTTGCCGTGCCTGCTGTCATCAGCTGTCTGTATCCGCTGATCCTGCATGCGTTTGACCCGTCCGGGCTTCTTTCTTACGGCGCGATTTACACGGCCGTGCTCGCTTTCCTGTTCCTCGGTGCGGCGCTGCTCGCGATCGGTATGTTCATGTCATCGTTGACGGAAAATCAGATCGTAGCCGCAATTCTGAGTTTTGCGGTCATGCTGGTGTGTTATCTGATGGATCAGCTCAAGGACAATCTGCCTTCCACATCCGGCGCAACGATGATCGGGCTTGCGGTTCTGATTATCCTGTTTTCGCTTTTGGTGCTGCTCATCACGCGCAACCGTACCGCGGCATGGATTGTGTTTGTTGTGTTCGAAGTGCCGGTGGTCGTTATCAGCTTTGTAAAACCCGAACTGCTCGAGGGTATGCTGCCCAAGGTGTTCGGCACGCTGAGTGTTTTTGAACGCTTCTATGTGTTTGCCAACGGTCTGTTTGATATCAAGGCGCTGGTTTACTTCGCGTCGATCGCGTTCCTGTTTGTATTCTGTACCGTGCAGTCCATGGAGAAACGGAGGTGGAGCTGATGCGCGGAGAAAAGAAAGAGAGATTCGGTTCCTTTAAAACCAAAAGCTTCCGTGCAGGCGGATACAGCCTTGTGCTGTGCGCCGTCGCGCTTGTGATCGTGATCCTGCTCAATTTGATCTTTTCTGCATTGCCGTCCAAATTCACGGAATTGGATATCAGCAGCAACGACCTGTACTCTCTGTCTGATTATTCCGAAAAGATTGCCCGCGGCGTTCAGGAAGATGTGACGATCTATCAGCTTGCGCCCTCCGGCCGCACAGACGAGAGGATCTCCCGTCTGCTTGCGCGATATGAGGATCTCAACCGCCGCATCAAGGTGGAAGTGCGCGATCCGGAAATATCCCAGATCGCTTCGGCCTATACCAAAGACAATGTTTCCGCCAACAGTCTGATTTTTGTCACCGACAAGCGCAGCAAAGTCGTGGACTTCAGTTCAATCTATGGGTACAGTGAGGACGCCATGATGTCCTCATACTACGGCCAGCAGGTTTCACCCGACGAATTCAACGGCGAGCAGGAGATCACCTCCGCGCTTTCCTTTGTAACGTCCGACGTTTTGCCTAAAGCGTATGCTCTCACCGGCCACGGCGAGTATGCGCTCGTGTCGTCCGTGCAGTCGAGCGTTGCCTCGCAAAATATCGAAATCGCCGATCTCGATCTTACGCTGGAGAAAAACGTGCCGGAGGATTGCGCATGTCTGCTGGTGCTTGCGCCCGATACGGATCTGACGGCCGGGGAACTCCGGGCGATCGAGGATTATGCCGGCAAGGGCGGCAGCGTACTGATTTGTTCGCTGATCCCCGCCATGCTTAAAACGCCGACGCCCAACTTTGACAAGCTGTGCGCGTATTACGGCGTGGAACTGCAGGACGGTTTTGTGATCGAAGGTGACGCGTCCCATTACAACGGCTATCCTAACTATCTGCTTCCCGATCTCGAAAGTCACGAGATCACCGATCCCATTCTTGAAAGCAAATACCATATTTTCATGCCCATGGTGCGCGCGATGGCGCCGAGCGAAAATTACCGCAGCTCGCTGACTGTAACGCCGCTGCTGACGACGACGGACAGCGCCTTCTCCCGCACAGACACACAGAATGCCTCCGCTGAAAAGAGCGAAGGCGACAAGGACGGCCCGTTCCATGCGGCGTTCGCCGTGGAGGAAACGGCAGGCACAACGACCTCCCGCGCGGTGATTTTTGCCTCGCCTTACTTTTTGGAGGAGGAGTTGACGGCCTATACCGGCAATCTCAACCTGCTGCTCAATTCGCTCAAATGGATGTGTGATCTTGAGGAAAACATTTCCGTTGCCCCAACCAAGGCTCTGTCCACCGGCGGATCGCTCGAAGTGGACGCATCGGCGGCGAATCTGTGGAGCATTGTGATCACGGTGATCCTGCCTGCGGCGCTGCTCGCAGTGGGGATCGTAATCTTCGTCAGGAGGAAGAAGCGCTGATGGGCAAGGGAAAGAAACTGCTGATATTGCTGCTTATTGCGGCTGTGCTGGCAGGCGGTTACTTTGCTGTTTCGCATTTTTTGAGCGAGGAGGACGCAGACGGCGCAGACGACGCACAGTCGGATTCTGTGGCTGTGAATGCCATGCAAACCGACGACGTGACCGGCGTGATGTATGTCAGCGGTAAGGACAAGATCGCGCTCGAGCGCCGGGACGACCAATGGTATCTTGCGGATGATCCGGATTTTCCGGTTAAGCAGGCGTATGCGTCCACCATGGCGGCGGACGCGGCCGGGCTTTCCGCGCGGCGATTGGTCAGTGAAAGCGCCGATGATTTTGCCCAATACGGTTTGGCAGATCCTGCAACCGCATATGTGTTCACGCTCAACGACGGAAAACAGGTGACTTACTACATCGGCAGCCACAACAGCTATGGTGACACATACTATATGAACGTCGCCGGAACAGAAAAGATTTATCTTATCGACGCGGATTTTCTCGAGGATTTCCGTTATACGCTTGCGGAGTTGGCCGATGTGCCGGCGATGCCGACCGCCTCTACCGACGAGGTCACGGCGCTGCACATGACGCTCGATGGGCAAAAGACTGATCTGCAGTATCATAAGCTCGGGCTCAAGAGCGTTTAC
>CAMOCU010000135.1 GCA_946610835.1 uncultured Clostridia bacterium
CCCCCCAAATGTCAACCCCTTTTTTTCGCTCTTTTTCAACTGCCCCGCGCGTGTCATTGGCCGCACTACACTCTATCTTGTGCCCCGTATCCGCTCTCTTTCGCCCTTCCTATACCATACCTTGTGGCCATACCCTCTTCCAAAGTTCTTGGATTTCCTCTTTTTCGGCGAATTTCGTGTGTTTTGTTTCCCGTAAATCATTCAAATTGATATTGACATTTATTGCATGTGGTAGTATACTTCCATTTACAATCGTATAATGTTTACAGTAGCATTTTATTTACCATTTTAAGAAAGGAGAATTCTATGCAAACAAGTGCAGTGCAGCATCTTTTGTTTGCTGTGATGCCGCAGTGGTACTGCCATATCGCCAAACCGTTCAAACAATTGATGCGTGACGGTATCAGTCTGAACATGTATTATTGTATACAGATCCTGCAAAACTGCGGGCAAAGTCTGACCATGTCCGAGCTGGCGCGGTATATGCATATCCCCAAACAGCAAATGACCAAGCTGTGCAACAAGCTGATCGAACAGCAATTCGTCGAGCGGTTGCCCGACCCGGATGACCGCCGGATCATCCGGCTGTCACTGACGGATCGCGCGCAGGAATATACCGAACGGTTCCTGCGCGAAGACGCATCGTATTACAAGGATCTGCTTGAATCCATGGATGCGCAGGATCGGGAAACATTCCAACAGGCACTCTCCGGGCTGCATGAAGTATTCATCCATCTGCGCAGCAGCGCCCCGGACAATATTCAGAAAGAAGGTTGATTTATGCTCAAACGGCTCTACGGCAGTGTGCGGGAATTCAAAAAGCCAACAGTTCTCACACTACTGTTTATTATCGGTGAGGCGATCATCGAAACATTTATTCCCTTTGTCACTGCCAATATGGTCAACGCCATTAAAGACGGCCACCCGCTGCAGGAAGTGCTTGTCACAGGCGCGCTTCTGATTGTAATGGCGTGCGCATCGCTCGCGTGCGGCGGCATTGCGGGATTTACCTGCTCCAAAGCGTCTGCCGGTTTTGCGCGGAATCTGCGGCACGATGTGTTCAGCGCGGTTCAGACGTTTTCGTTTGAAAACATCGACCGCTTTTCCTCCGCCTCGCTCGTCACGCGCCTGACCACAGACGTGACAAATGTGCAAATGGCATATATGATGATTATCCGCACGGCAATCCGCAGCCCGCTGATGCTGATTTTTTCTGCTGTGATGGCTTTTGTGATGGGCGGCAAGCTGGCTATGTCGTTCGTAATCGTCATTCCGGTACTTGTGTTCGGCCTGGCGATGATCGGCAAAAAAGCATTGCCCGCATTCCGCAGCGTCTTTAAAAAGTATGACCGGCTGAACGAGTCCATCGAAGAAAATGTCCGCGGTATGCGCGCTGTCAAGGGATTTGCACGCGAGGATTATGAAAAGAAAAAGTTCAACACGGCGGCCGACAACATCCGCAAGGACTTCACTTTTGCCGAGCGTGTAGTTTCGCTCAATATGCCGCTGATGCAGTTCTGCATGTACTTTAATTCCGTGTTTATTCTGACTGTCGGCTCCCGCCTGGCAATTCAGTTCGGCGGCGAGACGGTCGATGTGGGGCAGATTTCCGCCATGCTGACCTACGGCATGCAGATTCTGATGTCGCTGATGATGCTGTCGATGATCTATGTGATCGTCACCATGTCTGCCGAATCCGCACGGCGAATCTGCCAGGTGCTGGATGAAAAGCCTGCGCTGCACAACCCTGACGCACCTGTGATGCGCGTTGCGGACGGCTCTGTGGATTTTGAGAACGTCAGCTTCAAATATGCCGCGGAGGCAAAGCTGTTTGCGCTGTCCGATATCAATCTGCATATCCGTTCGGGCATGACGGTCGGCATACTCGGCGGTACAGGTTCCAGCAAATCCACACTCGTGCAGCTGATTCCGCGCCTATACGACGCAGCCGAGGGAAGCGTCAAGGTCGGCGGTGTGGATGTGCGGGATTACGATCTCGATACACTGCGCGGCGCAGTGGCAATGGTGCTGCAAAAGAACGAGCTGTTCTCCGGCACCATCAAGGAGAATTTGCGCTGGGGCAACGAAAACGCCACAGATGAGGAAATCGAAGCAGCCTGCCGTCTTGCGCAGGCAGATGATTTTGTCCGGTCGTTCCCGGATGGGTACGATACGCACATCGAACAAGGCGGTACCAATGTTTCCGGCGGACAGAAGCAGCGGCTGTGCATTGCGCGTGCACTGCTGAAAAAGCCGAAAATCCTGATTCTCGACGATTCCACCAGCGCAGTGGATACCAAAACAGATGCGCTGCTGCGCAAGGGGTTGCGCAGCTTTATTCCAGAAACCACAAAGATTATCATCGCGCAGCGCGTGTCCTCCGTACAGGACGCGGATCTGATCCTTGTTATGGAAAACGGACGCATTCACGACGCCGGCACGCATGAGCAGCTGCTGGAACGGTGCGAGATTTACAAAGAAGTTTATACCCAGCAAAACCGGACAGGAGGTGACGCGGCATGAGCGCACAACACAAACGTCCCGCGCCGCCGAAAAAAGGCGTGTTCGGCAGAGTACTGAAAACATTGATCCGATACTACCCGGCAATGGTTCCGCTGACAGCAGTCTGCATCCTGTTTTCTTCCCTTGTGGCCGCTGTGCCGGATATCCTGATCAAGCGCGTGATCGCGGTTATTGAAACGTGGCAGCCCTCACGCAATTGGGACTCTGCAGCAAAAGAGATTTTGCCGCAGATTCTCGTTATGGCAATTCTGTATGTCATTTCGCTGGGCGCTGTGTTTTTGTATACCCAGTTGATGGCTGTCATTACGCAGGGCTATCTGCACAAAATGCGCTGCTCCATGTTCAAGGGTATGCAGAACCTGCCGCTGCGCTTTTTTGACACACATAAGCACGGCGATATTATGAGTTACTACACCAACGACATTGATACGCTGCGCCAACTTATTTCGCAGGCGATCCCATCGCTGATCCGGTCGGGCACAATCATCGTTTGCGTGCTGGGCATCATGCTGTATTACAGCGTGTGGATGACGCTGCTCGTGCTGGGAGGCGTGCTGGCCATGATGTTTGTTTCCAAAAAAATCGGCGGCGGCTCCGCCAAATACTTTATGCGCCAGCAAAAATCCATCGGCAAAACCGAAGGCTTTGTGCAGGAAATGATGAACGGGCAAAAAGTCATCAAAGTATTCAGCCGCGAAGGCGCTGTGTGCAAGGATTTTGACGACGTCAACGAAGAACTGTTTCAGGACAGTTACCGCGCCCACGCATATGCCAACACGCTCGGCCCGGTCATCATGAACATCGGCAACGTGCTGTATGTGCTGATCGCTGTTGCGGGCGGCATTCTGATGCTTACCGGCGCAAAGAATTTCAGTATTTCCCGCCTGCCCTTCACGATCAGTATTGTGGTGCCGTTTCTCAACATGACCAAGCAGTTCACCGGCAACGTCAATCAGGCTTCACAGCAGATCAACTCCATCGTGATGGGGCTTGCCGGCGCAGAACGTATTTTTGATTTGATGGATCAGCAGCCCGAAACAGACGAGGGTTACGTCACCCTTGTCAACGCACGCATCGACGCGGACGGCTCTGTGCACGAATCTGACAAGCATACCGGCCAGTGGGCATGGAAACATCCGCACGGGGACGGAACCATTACCTACACGCCTTTACGCGGCGATGTGCGCATGACCAACGTCGACTTCGGGTATGTCGAGGGCAAAACGGTTCTGCACGACGTCAGCGTCTTTGCCGAACCGGGGCAAAAAGTGGCGTTTGTCGGCGCAACCGGCGCGGGCAAAACGACCATCACCAATCTTATTAACCGTTTCTATGACATCGCAGACGGCAAGATTCGCTACGACGGAATCAATATCAACAAAATTAAAAAAGCCGATCTGCGCCGCTCGCTGGGTATTGTTCTGCAGGACACCAACCTGTTCACCGGAACGGTCATGGAAAACATCCGCTACGGCAATCTCGACGCAACAGATGAGGAATGCCGTCAGGCAGCGAAGCTTGCGGGCGCGGATGATTTTATCACGCGTCTGCCGGACGGCTACAATACCATGCTCACCGGTAACGGCTCCAATCTTTCGCAGGGGCAGCGGCAGCTGCTTGCCATTGCTCGCGCGGCTGTCGCCGATCCGCCTGTCATGATTCTGGACGAGGCCACCTCCTCCATCGACACGCGCACGGAATCCATCGTGCAGCAGGGCATGGATAAACTCATGGAGGGACGAACGGTGTTTATCATTGCGCACCGCTTGTCCACGGTCATGAATTCCGACGTCATTATGGTACTTGATCACGGAAGGATCATCGAACGCGGCAGTCATGAAAAACTGCTGGCAGACAAGGGTACCTACTATCAACTGTATACCGGCGCTTTTGAATTGGAATAAACCGCACAAGACCGTCTGTGTCCGCCGGGCACAGACGGTCAACGCATTTTAAAACTGCAATAAGGGAAGCGCTGATGAAATCGGGGTGTACGAGGGGACGAGAGATTTTTTCGGCAG
>CAMOCU010000136.1 GCA_946610835.1 uncultured Clostridia bacterium
GCTGCAGATCAACTACGCCGACTGGGAGAATCCTGCCGTTGCATCGCGCGCCAATTACGAGGCGGCCAGAAAACACGGCAAGTCCATTGTAATCATGGAACCGGTCAAGGGCGGGACGCTTGCCAATCCTCCGCGCGCGGTGCGCGAGCTGTTTTCGACACATCATCCGGATATGTCCTATGCTTCGTGGGCAATCCGTTTTGCTGCGTCGCTCGATGGGGTCATCACGGTGCTGTCCGGCATGTCCAATCTGGCGCAAATGGAGGATAATTTGTCTTATATGCGTGATTTCCACCCGCTGGATGATGCGGAACAGGAGATCATCCGCCGTGCACAGCGCATCCTCGGCAATTCCTCCACGATTCCCTGCACATCGTGCCGATACTGCACGACAGGCTGCCCGAAGCAGATTGCGATTCCGGACATTTTTGCAGCGATGAATCGTCAGCTCGGCAACGGGCAGCTTGAACAGGCGAAGCAGGCATATGCGGTTGCCGCGCCGCAGGGACACAGAGCATCGGATTGTATCACCTGCCGCAAATGCGAGCAGGTCTGCCCGCAGCATCTGCCGATCACGGACTATCTGAAGCAGGGTATGCAGATGTTGGAATAAACCTCGCAATCACATGCATCGGATCGTCAGGTCTTTGACAACTTCACCGGCGAGAATCAAACCGGCGACAGAGGGCGTGAAGGCGGTGCTGCCGGGTGTTTGCCGTTTTGTGTGGGCGGCGGTGTCTTCGCCTTCCGTCCCACCGCGCGGCGAAAGAGGCAGTTCTTCAGAATAGACGACCTTCAACCGGTCGACGCCGCGCCGCCGCAGTTCCCGGCGCATGACTTTGGCAAGCGGACACACGGACGTTTTGTACAGATCGGCGACACGGAAAGCCGTGGGATCGAGCTTGTTTCCGGCGCCCATTGAGCAAATGATCGGTGTCCCGGCGGCTTTGGCCTGCAGCACCAGCTCAATTTTTCCGCTGACCGTGTCGATGGCGTCGATGATGTAGTCATAAACAGTAAAATCGAATTGATCCGCCGTTTGCGGCGTGTAAAATGTTTTGTATGTGCGCACAACGGCGTCGGGATTGATGTCCAGAACGCGCGCTTTGGCAACGTCAACCTTTGCAAGGCCGATTGTACTGTGCAGGGCAATGATCTGCCGGTTCAGATTGGTGAGATTGACCGTGTCGTCGTCGATCAGATCGAGCGCGCCCACGCCCGAACGCGCGAGCGCCTCCACGGCGTATCCGCCCACGCCGCCCACGCCGAAAACGGCAACGTGTGCGCGCGCGAGTTTTTGCATATTATTCTGCCCAAGCAGCAGTTCTGTGCGTGAAAAAGCGTTCAGCATGCAGAGTCCCTCTTTTCTTTGGTCAGGCGATGAAAACAAAACAGTCCGCACACGAGCAGAACCGGGAAGGCAAGCGCGGCAAGCAGTCCGCCGGACAGCGTGCCGAGGCGGCCGCTGACGAATCCGACGAAGGTCGGCCCGGATGCGCAGCCCAGATCGCCTGCCAGCGCCATGAGCGCAAACATGGCTGTTCCGCCTGAAGGAATGTTCGCCGCGGCAAGACTGAAGGTTCCCGGCCAGAAGATGCCGACCGACAGTCCGCACAGTCCGCAGCCGAGCAGACCGAGCGCGGGTACGGGTGCGAGCGAAGTGAGCAGATAGCTCCCGCAGCACAGCAGTGCGCTGCCAAGCATAAAGGATTTTAAAGGAAGCTTTTGACTTTTTTTGCCGTAGAACAAACGCGCCGAGCCCATCAGCACGCTGAACAGTGTTGTGCCGAGCAGATCCCCGACTGTTTTGTCCACGCCGAGTGCGGACTCCGTAAAAGCGGACGCCCATTGGCTGATCGCCTGTTCCGCAGCGCCGGAACAGAACATCAGCAGCAGCACCGCCCAGAACACCCGCTGTGTGAACAGCTGTCGTGTTCCGTTATTTCCGCTGTTCTGCGGCAGCGGCGGGATCGGTACGCGGGTAAAAACAAAAGCATTGGCAAGCGGAATCAGCGCCCACAGCAGCGCGAGCACATTCCAGCGCGAGATTCCCGCGCTGGCAAAAAACAGCGTGCTCAGCAGCACTACAGCGACTGTGCCCCAGCAGTAAAAGGAGTGCAGCAGACTCATGGTGCCGGCCTTGTGTGTCGAGGGGCAGCTTTCGACAATGGGGCTGACCAAGACCTCCAGCAGTCCGCCGCCGATCGCATAAATCATGACCGACACAAGAATACCCGCGAACGGATGCGCCAAAAGACCCGGCAGCACGGCAAGTCCGGTCAAACCCGCGCAGCAAAACAGGTGCGCAAGAACCATGCACCTGCGGTGCCCGATACGGTCGGCAAACAGCCCTGCAAGCAGATCGACGCACAGCTGCACGCCGAAATTGAACGTGACAAGCAGCGAGATGCGCTGCAGCGACAAGCCGAACGACGCCATAAAAGTCGTGAACAGCAGGGGAGTAAAATTGTTGATGATCGCCTGCACGGCATAGCCGACAAAGCAGGCGCGGATAGTTGAATTGTATGTATGCATTTCTTTTCGGAAAAAAATGAAAAATGACTTTTCAAGCAGTGAATTTCATGTTATACTAAAATACATCGTTATTTACCGTAGCAGTTCGCCTGTTTCGGCGTTGACGATGTTGTGAAACACGGCGATGTGCGTTGTGGAAATAAATTTGTCCTCGTGCAGCGAGCCGAAAAACCAGCGTTTGAATTTGCAAAATGCGCCCAGTTCATCAAAAAATGTATTCAATCCTGTGACACGTACGGCTTCCTTGTTCTCTTTGAGCTGCAGGAAACCTTTGATTTTCAGCGGCGGTTCGTGAGTCAGAATCACATCGATGTTTCCGCCGGTCTTGTCCACGACCTTTGCCGCTTCCATCAGCTCGGCTTTTGTGGGGATCTCTGCCTTCGACCATGTGTTGTGTTCGACCCGGATTTCAAAATCCGGACTTTCGCCCCCTCCCATGGTGAAATAGCGCTGCCCCTCGATCGTAAAGACCTGGCCGCGCATCAGGTGGCAGACATTGCCGCTGATGCGGTGGACTTTGCCGCCGTTCCATTGCTCAACGGGGTAACGATCCAGCAAGTCAAAGTTTTCGTGTGTGCCGTCGATAAAGCAGATGTTGTACCGCTTTTTTCCCAAACGGCGCAGAACGCGCTCTTCCTGGCGGCTACCGTCCCAGATGAATCCGAAATCGCCGCAGATGATGAGCGTGTCTCCTTTTTTCAGACTGTGCAGGCGGGGATCGCTGAATCGTCTGTAATCCCCGTGGGTATCGCCGGTCACATATACCATAATTCTTCGCCTTTCCCTTTTTTGATCCTCTATATCATACAACATTGGTGGTGCGTTGTCCATGAAAAAATGTAAAATTTTTTTCGTTGTGTGCATTCTTTTGCTCTCAACGATCCCGATTTTTCCGGCGAACGCCGCATATAACACGATCCTGCAGGATCTGCAGCCGCGTTCGGAGATTCTGCTGCTGCAAAGTTTGCAGGACGGTACCGTGATTTTTGACAAAAACACGACCCAGCGCACGCCGCCCGCATCCCTGACAAAGCTGGTTACGGCAATCCTCACGCTGGAAAACTGCAGTGACATTGAACAGATGGCTGCTGTGCCGCAGTCCGTGATCGATTCGCTCGTCGGCACCAATTCCTCCAACGCCGGACTCAAGGCCGGCGAAATGATCAGCGTACACGATCTGCTGCGCTGTATGCTGATTCCCAGCGCCAACGAAGCCGCCGCCACGCTGGCGTATTTTATCAGCGACGGAAACATCGACGAATTTGTCCACAATATGAATGTATTTGTCGAACGGCTGGGCTGTACGGATACGCACTTTATGACGCCGCACGGGCTGGATACCGAGGGGCAGTATACCACGGCGGCCGACATCGCAAAGATCATGAAATATGCGCTCTCGTTTGATTACAGTGATATTTTTGCGGACATTATCGGCCAGACCACATATACGCTGCCTGCGTCCAATATCCACGAAAAGCCGCGCACAATCCGAAACACGAATTTTCTGATGAACAGCGGCTATGCTGACTATTACTGCAAGTATGTCACCGGCGGCAAGACCGGTTCCACCTCTCAGGCAGGCAAATGCGTTGCTGCGGTGGCCAACAGCGGCGGTTACGCTTACCTTGCTGTTGTGATGAACGCGCCAAGCGACGATATTGACCATGACGGATACGATGAGAACGGTGCATTTACCGACGCAAAGCTTCTGTTTGAATGGGTGTACAAGCATATCCGGTATGAGCAGGTGCTGTCCGCATCGGAAGTAATGGCGGAGGCCAAGGTGCGTCTGAGCTCCAAAACGGATCATGTGGCGCTGCAGCCGGCGGAAGATCTGTTTGCGTTCGTTCCATCCGGTGTGGATGAAAACAGCGTGCTGGTCAAGGTCGTGGAGGATTCCATGCCCGCACGCATCGACGCGCCTGTCAACAAGGGCGACAAGATCGGTCAGGCTGCCGTATATTATGCCGATCAGGAGATTGCCCGAACGGATCTTGTGGCGGCGG
>CAMOCU010000137.1 GCA_946610835.1 uncultured Clostridia bacterium
CCGAATTTTGCGTCGCCTAACCACTGCGGAACCGGACGCGCGTTTAAAGACTCCCAGTTGTTTTCATAATGCATAATCAATCCTCCGTTGTGTCTGAATTGTGATTCTTTTGATCTGCTTCTTCAGGGTATCGCCGTCCCATGGAAAAGGCGCTGAACATTACCGCGCCGGTTACCAGCGACGATGCAGCGGCAATTCCGACGGTCTTGGTTGTCTGTCGAATACCGGATTCCCGGGATGCGACGGCAAATGAAGTCTGTGGTTCTGTGGAAACGTCTTCCGCCGCCTGCGCGACTTGCGTGCTGCCGGATGTCGGAATCGTTTGTGCGCCCTCTGTCGTTGTGTTGGCCGCGGTTGTTTTGATACGCGCGGCAGATTTCGTCTTTTCGCTTGTTTGCTTTTTGACGTTTATAATGGCAGTTTCTTTTACAGAAAGGCTTTCTGCGGCGCTTTCGGTCGCCGGGGGCGAAACAAAACGTGGATCAGTAACAAGAGACGTGACCACCAGCCGCGGATACCGTGCGGTGGGCGTTGGTTTTCTGGTTGTAGTTTGCGTCCTTTTTTCCGTTGTGGTTTTCGTTTCGCGTGTCGTGGATGTCGTCGTCTGGCGCGTTGTGCGCTGTGATGCGGTTGTTGTTTCCGGCTGCGTCGTTGTGGTGGTTGTTGGCCTCTCGTAGACGCGCACGGTATGGTAATTGGACGGCACGCCATGAAAATCAAAAACACGAACGCCGACGATGAGATCCTCGCCCTGCCAATAGCGCAGACCCAGCCGCATTTCGCAATGCGCTCCGGGAGAGATTTTGCTCACGAAGTACCATTTGTTTTCCAGTGCATAGCGATTTGTGTCCAGATCTGTGCTGTATCCGTCTGCGAAAAAGCGAACCCGATCATCGGACAGATCCGCAAAGCTTTGCCGATTCGGATAAATCGTACAGCACAGCTTATCATTGATCGTGATTTCAATCGCTGTCTGCAGATGAATGTCTCCGATTTGATCTTCCGGAAGGTCGGGAAGTACATCGAAATCTTCGGACTCGTACTGGATAGCGAGATACAGGGAATTATTGGGCGGATCGGCAAGCCAGTGGATGTATGTGGTGTCCACACTGCAGTTGGATTCGTACCGATGATCCTGCAAAATGGCGGAATTGCCATTGTATTCGGCATACGGACGAATATCGCCGTCCACCACAACCTGCGCCGCATACGCCGGCAGCGTACAAAGACCGACCAGAAAAAGAACACACAACAACTGCCCGCCATACCGCATCGCCAAACGCCCCTCATTGATTGTTTAATGCCAGTATAGCACGAACTTTGTCAAAATGCAACGATTTATAACGGTTTGCGCGCATTACGCGCAAAAAAGCCTCCCGGAAAGCGGGAGGCGGTGAGATGTGTTATCAAATTAAGTTGTGCAGTTTTCCGGCGCAGGTTCTGCAGACCTTCTTGCCCATGTAATCGATCACGTCATCTGCGCTGTTGCAGAACACGCACGCAGGGGCGTATTTTTTCAAGATAATTTTATCGTCTTCCACAAAGATCTCCAGGGAATCCTCATTGTCTGTCAGGTCAAACAGACGGCGAAGCTCCTTCGGCAGAACAATACGTCCTACGTGGTCGATGCGGCGAACAATTCCAAGTGATTTCATTGATATGATCCTCCTAAGACTTTTGGTACGACAATAGAGTACCATATTCTGTAAATATTGTCAACCGAATCGGTCAAAACATTACAATTTATTCACAAATTGTCTACAAAAGCGGTAAGCTGTCGAATCAGAAGAACACAACGTATTGTGATTTTTCATTAGAATCGGACAGGAAATTTCTGCATTTTGTACAAATCTACAAACTTTACGAACAAGGCAAAAAAATTCATTTTCACGCTTGCATATTCTGCAAAAAAGAGATAGAATAGGAGAGGTCAAAATATAATTCAATTATGGAGGTAACTTGTTATGTCTGTTAAAGTTGCAATCAACGGCTTTGGCCGTATCGGTCGTCTTGCGTTCCGCCAGATGTTTGGCGCAGAGGGTTATGAGATCGTCGCAATCAACGATCTGACCAGCCCCAAAATGCTTGCGCATTTGCTGAAGTACGATTCCGCACAGGGTCGTTACGCGCTGGCCGACACTGTTGTCGCGGGCGAAGACAGCATCACTGTCGATGGCAAGACCATCAAAATTTATGCGGAAAAGAACGCTGCCGATCTGCCGTGGGGCGATCTGGGTGTTGACGTTGTGCTGGAATGCACCGGTTTCTATACTTCCAAGGAAAA
Organism: uncultured Clostridia bacterium; assembly: GCA_946610835.1. GTDB lineage: Bacteria > Bacillota > Clostridia > Oscillospirales > Acutalibacteraceae > UBA1425. Next base: position 2,285 of record CAMOCU010000137.1, read on the forward strand.
GAGCCAGGCGCACATCGACGCAGGCGCAAAGAAGGTTGTTATCTCTGCTCCTGCCGGCAAAGATCTGCCTACAATCGTGTTCGGCGTTAATCAGGACACGTTGACGGCGGACGACACCATCATTTCCGCCGCTTCCTGCACCACCAACTGCCTTGCTCCCATGGCCAAAGCGCTCAACGATTTTGCTCCCATCGCCAGCGGTATCATGACGACGGTTCATGCATATACCGGCGATCAGATGGTTCTTGACGGCCCGCACAGAAAGGGCGATCTGCGCAGAGCCCGTGCCGCTGCCGTCAACATCGTGCCCAACTCCACCGGCGCTGCCAAGGCAATCGGCCTTGTTATCCCCGAACTCAACGGCAAATTGATCGGCTCTGCACAGAGAGTGCCTGTTCCGACCGGCTCCACCACGATTCTTGTCGCTGTTGTTAAGGGCAAGGATATCACCAAAGAGGGCATTAACGCCGCGATGAAGGCTGCTTCTTCCGCGTCCTTCGGCTACACCGAGGAAGAGCTTGTTTCCGGCGACATCGTGGGCATCACTTACGGTTCCCTGTTTGATGCGACCCAGACCATGGTTACAAAGATCGACGATGACACCTATCAGGTTCAGGTCGTTTCCTGGTATGACAACGAAAACAGCTATACCAGCCAGATGGTTCGCACAATCAAATATTTTGCGGAACTTGCGTAAGACCCTTTGAAAGCTATGCCGCGCCCGGTTTCCCGGACGCGGTGATTTCTATATCATGCGGTACGAAAAAAAGAGGAGGTTTCCCTTGAAAAACAAGATCCTTCTTGTGTGCATGTTGTCGGTGCTGCTGCTCCTGTTTGCCGGATGCGGCGCACAGAAGCCGAGCGACGAGATCAAGGAAAGCACGGCAGTGGAAGAGTCCGGTGCCGCGCAGGACGATCCCGAAAACCTGCCGCCGGCTGATCTTGCGGAGGACGCCTGCGGACCGAGTCTGACATGGAACGTGTCCTCCGGCGGCAGACTGTCGATTTCCGGCACGGGCGAAATGTACGATTTTGAGACTGCGCCGTGGAGCACAAAGCGGGAAAAAATCTATTCGATCGAAGTTGAGGACGGCGTTACTTCCATCGGTAACCGTGCATTTTCCGGCTGTGAAAAAGTTTACTCTGTGCAAATTGCGGAATCTGTTCAAAAAATCGGTAAACTTGCCTTTTCCGGCTGTTCGCGTATGGAGGACGTGCGCATTCCTGCCGGCGTGGAAAGCATCGAGGAAAGTTGTTTTGAGAGCTGCTCGCAGCTGTGGAATGTTCGCATTCCGGATTCGGTTCGTGTTATCCATGCCCGGGCATTCAATATGTGCGACCATTTGTCGGAATTTAAACTGCCCGAAGGGCTTGAGCAGATCGGCGATGAAGCGTTTGCTTTTTGCGATCGGATCTATTCCTGCCGCCTTCCGTCTACACTGACGCATCTGGGCAAAAACGCGTTTATTCGTTGTACGCGCTTGACACGCTTTGCCGTTTCGGACGAAAACCCCAATTTCTCGGTCGACAGCAAGGGCGTTCTGTTCAGCAAACGCAAGACAATCCTGCTTGTTTATCCCTGTGGGGACGACGGCAAAACCTACACCGTGCCCGATACGGTTACAGTGATTGGTGAAGGTGCGTTTGCTTATTGCGATTACCTTCGCGAGGTGACGATTCCTGACACGGTGGACACGATCAATGCATCGGCTTTTTATAACTGCAACAATCTTACGACAGTTCAGCTGCCGGCCGGTTTAAAGGTGATCGACGTAGATCTGTTTGCCAATAGCGAAAGCTTGACAGATCTGACGCTTCCGGCATCGCTTGTTGAGATTCGCGGCGGCGCATTTTCAGGCTGTACAGGGCTTGAGGAGATCACAATTCCGCAATCCGTGTCTGTCATCGGCAGAGATGCGTTCCGCAATTGTGTCCCGCTGACTGTGACGGTCGAGGGCAAAACAATTGCTGTGGACGGCTGGGACGTGTACTGGGTAGATGAAAACGCCGAAGTAATCTGGGAACAAGACCCGGAACTTTCCAACAGGCCGGAATATACGACCGATGAATCCACAACCGACGAATCCACAACGAATTAACTCTGCTTTCTATCGTTCAATACAACATTTAACCGCGAGCGGTCGATCCGTTCGCGGTTTTGTTTTTTAAGATTTTTTTGTTTGCAGCTGCGTTAAGGAAGCGCTGATTAAATCGGGGTGTACGAGGGGACGAGAGATTTTTTCGGC
>CAMOCU010000138.1 GCA_946610835.1 uncultured Clostridia bacterium
AGCATAGTATCTCTCCCTTTCCCTCGGATATTCAAAAAAGGCTGAGTCGCCCCAGCCTTGTCACTTTTTGTTTTGCTCCACCATTTCGTCGTACAGATCGCAAACCTCGTCCGCGCTGCCCGACGCGATCAGCCTGCCCTTTTCGAGCAGGATCGCCTTGGTACACAGCCGACGCACCTGATCGGTGTTGTGCGAGACAAAAAGCACCGTCACGCCGTTGTCGAACATGGAGCGGATCTTGGCCTCGCTTTTTTTGCGGAATTTCGCGTCGCCGACGCTCAACACCTCGTCGAGAATAAGCACCTCGGGCTGCACCGCAGAGGCGATGGAAAAGCCCAGCCGCGCACGCATTCCGGAGGAGTAATTTTTGACCGGAACATCCATGAAGTCCTGCAGCTCGCTGAATGCAACGATCTCGTCGTACTTCTGCTGGATGAATTTGCGCGAATACCCCATGGTCGCGCCGTAAAGAAAGACATTTTCACGGCCGGAATAGTTCATGTCGAACCCCGCGCCCAATTCAAGCATCGGCGCGATCACTCCGTCCACTTCCACCGTACCTTTGGTCGGTTTGAGCACGCCGGCGACGGTTTTGAGCAGCGTGCTTTTCCCCGCGCCGTTGAAGCCAAGTACGCCCAGACGTTCGCCCTTTTCGACCGTGAAGGACACGTCGGTCAGCGCCCAAAACTCCGTATAATGCAGCTTACGGGTAATGAGCTTGATGAAGTATTCTTTGATGTTGTCGATTTTTTCTTTGTTCAGATTGAACAGGACGCTGACGTCCTGCACCTGAACGGCAGGTTTTTGCGCCATGGCATAACCTCAGATGTGTAAAATAAATTTGTCCTGCTTTTTATAAAAGACCAACGCGCCGACGGCAAGCGTTGCCGCAGAGAACCCGAACGCGTAAAAAAACCAGTGCCAGTTCCACATCTCGCCGAACATCACGCACGAGCGGAACATGGAAACAATGGAATACAGCGGATTGGCCATCAGCGCCATCTGGACATAGCGGTTGGCGTGCAACTGGTCGACGTGGTAGAAAATCGGCGTGAGATAAAACAACAGCATACAGAACACCTCGTACAGATACTCAATGTCCTTAAAAAACACTTCCAACACCGACAAAATCAGCCCCACGCCGAGGCAAAGAATGAACAAAATCAGGATCGGCACGATCGCCAGCGCCGCGTAGGGCGTGATGTGCACCGGCCGGTCGGAAAAAAACTGGAAGTACAGCACAAACATCACCAGCACCAGCAGCGAGATCAGGAACGTTACGAACGTGGAGATCACGTTGGAGATGGGGTAGATGTATTTTGGAATATAGACTTTTTTGATTACCGACGCGCTCAAGCGCACCGAGCGCATCGCCCGCTTCGTTGCCTGCGAATAAAACTCGTACAGCAGCCGCCCGCAAAGCAGATAGATCGGATAATTGAGCACGACCGCGTTGTTGCGCCCGAAGATATTGGAGAACACAAGCACGAGCACGAGCGTGGTCATCAGCGGCTGCAGAAACGTCCAGAACACGCCCAGCACGGAGTTGCGGTACTGAAGCTTGATGTTCTTTTTTACGATCTCGACGAGCAGATAGCGGTACTTGTACAAATTGTGAAACATCAGCGTCGCCACTTTCGGAAGTAATAAAACATGGAGCGGATCTGGATGCGCCGCAGTTTGCTGTTTTTTTTGCTTTCTCTGCCCCAGACGTGGTAAATGCATGCGCCGGGGAAATACACCACACGGCTGGTACGGCGCACAGTGCGGCTCAGATCACAGTCCTCGAAATACATAAAATACCGCTCATCAAAACCGCCCAGTTCGCGGAACAGATCCGTGCGCACAAGCATAAAGCAGCCCGTGGCATTCTCGATGTCGCACGGAACAGACAGATCTTCGTCGAGCATGGCATATTCACGCAGCGCCTTTTTGGGTGCGCCGGAACCGCGCAGACGGCTTGCGACGAGGTAGCGCAGCGTGGGATCGCGCTTGCCGAGTACTTGGTCGCGCCCGTCCGGAAAACGGATGCGGGGCGACAGCAGCCCGACGTCGGGATGCGTCTGCATGTAATCGGCCATGGCCGCGACCGCATCCTCACGCAGCACCACGTCGGGATTGATGATCGCATGCAGTTCGGACGTCAGCAGCGGCAACACAAGATTGTGCCCCGCGCCGAATCCGCGGTTCGTCCCCGGTTCGAGAATTTCCACACGCGGGTCGCTGCCGTAGTTTGCGCGGATCCACTCGATCGTTCCGTCGGTGGACAGATTGTCAACGATATATAGTTTGAAGTCCACGCCTTGCGTACAGCTCAGCAGCGTGGAAAGTGTGGTCCCGATCGTGCGCATGTTGTCGTGCGTAACGATACAGCCGGACACGGAACACTTTGCCATTTCAACACCTCGTGGTTTAAACGCAGCACACAGCTGCATTTTTCATACGTGCAGCAATGCGCGTATCATCGCGAACCGCCAGCGCAGCTTTTGGGAAAAGGAGGTCGGCGCACCGGTCACATTGCCGTCGTGCCGGCGGTACAGCAGCAGCGCGCGCGGCAGAAAGCAAACCTTGCCGTTCCGCTCGGCGCACAACCCGATCCACTGGTCGTGCATCGGGATCCCGTCCGGAAACGGCAGCGCTTTTTGCAGCACGTCGCGCGTGAACGCCATGCAGCAACCCATGTAACTGTTGCGGATCAGGTTGCGCACAAAGCCCGGGCGGCTGTGCCGCAGGGCAAAAAAAGACGGATGCATCTGCTGCAGCTGCGCATCGGTCACGATGGCGTCATGCAGCACCAGACACGCGCCGCGCCCGATTTCATGCAGGACGGCCTCGCGCTTTTCCGGCAGCCATACATCGTCCTGATCCGCCAGAAAAATCACGTCGCCCGAAGCGGCGGAAAGAACGGATTCAAAATTACGGATCACGCCCTGTCCGGGGCCGCGCAGCAGACGGATACGATTGTCCTCTGCCGCCAGACGCTCCAGCAGCACGTGCATACCGTCCGCAGGGTCGTCGTCAGAGATCAGCAGCTCGTCCCCGCTGTGCAGCTGCGCAAGAACAGAGCGCACCTGTGCTTCAACAAACGCCGCGCCATGATACGCGGCCATACAAACGGAAACTTTCATATGTCCTCCACGATTCTGACGGCGGTACATCGTGTATCATAACAGATTCCGCCTGTATTTACAAGCTTATTTTACCCCGCTTGGGAAGTTGTAACTCTTTTTTAACCTTTTTATAGGTAAAAGCGACGAGAATATCCCGCCGCTTTTTGTGCAAAATGTACAAATCTTATTTTTTCTTTTTCCGAAATTGCCCGATCGTCTGTGCCAGCGCAATGTCACGATCTACGCCGGACAGGCGCAGTTTTGCCGCAAAAGCAAGCGCTTCGCCCATCTGCGCGCCAGGCTGCATGCCCTCCCGAATCAAGTCCTTGGCGCTGATCCACGGCTGCGCCATCGTGCGGCGGTAATCGTCCAGCCGCGCTTGCAGCCACGCGCCGTACGGATAACCCGGCTCTCCGGTAACGCGTCCGAGCCAATCCGCCTGCGCCAGCGCCAGCAGCGCCTGCGGGTCACGCACACGGTCAAACATGCGGTTTGTCGATCGCAGCTTTGCGCCGCTTTGGGCAAGGATATTCGGCTGCATATGGTACCGCACCAATTCGAGCACATACGGAATGCGTTTTTTGTGATCTGTCAGACGCCGCAAAAACGCTTCGCACAACGGCAGTCCCAGCACCTCGTGACCATAGGCATGGATCACGCCGTTGATCGTTTCAGTACACACGGCCTTGCCGAAATCGTGCGTCAGCGCCGCAAGCATATATCCGAACGCGTCCTGTGCGCAGTCGCGGTTCTGCGCCGCCGCATCAAGCACAAGCAGCGTGTGATTCCACACATCGCCCTCGGCATGATACACGGGATTCTGCGGCACGCCGATGAGCGCGGCCGCCTGCGCAAACCAGCAGCCGAGCTGCTCCATGTCCCGCAGCACGGCAAAAAAAACGGAAGGTCTGTCTGCCTGCAGCAGCGCCTTTTCCAGCTCGCCGAGCACACGCTCGCGCGACAGGGCGGCAAGATCCATCCCTCGGCAAAGCGAGACCGTCTGCGGCGCAACGGAAAAACCAAACCGCGCGGCAAACTGTGCCGCACGCAGCACGCGAAGCGGATCCTCCGGAAATGTATCGGCGCTGACATGACGCAGCACGCCGTGCGCAAGATCGTCCCGGCCGCCGAAAAAATCCAAGATTTCTCCGCTCAACACATCCTGCATGAGCGCATTGACCGTGAAATCCCGACGGCGCGCGGCAGCTCTTGCGCCGATATACGGATCGACCAGCACATCAAAATCGCGATGTCCCCTGCCTGTGGCTGTCTCCCGGCGCGGCATAGCCACATCGAGATGCCGATGCCGCAAGCCGAATATGCCGAAGCTTTCGCCCATGCGAATCGGCTCGCCGACCGTTTCAAGAATGCGCAGCAGCGTCTGCGGCTGCACGCCGTGCACCTCAACGTC
>CAMOCU010000139.1 GCA_946610835.1 uncultured Clostridia bacterium
GACGAATTCCTGCGGTACGGAAGACGCGCCGTGCAGCACGATCGGGAAGCCGGGCAGACGCTTTTCGACCTCTTCAAGGATGTCGATGCGGATCTTGGGATCCTGACCGGGCTTGAATTTGTATGCGCCGTGGCTCGTGCCGATGGCAATAGCAAGGGAATCCACGCCCGTGCGGGTCACGAAATCCTGCACTTCTTCGGGACGGGTATAGGAAGCGTCCTCTGCGGAGACATTGACGTCGTCCTCGATGCCGGCCAGCTGGCCGAGTTCGCCTTCGACCACAACGCCGTGCGCGTGGGCATATTCCACGACCTGGCGGGTCAGCGCGATATTTTCCTCATACGGCAGATGCGAACCGTCGATCATTACGGAGGTGAAGCCGCCGTCGATGCAGCTCTTGCACGTTTCAAAATCGGGGCCGTGGTCAAGATGCAGCGCGATGGGCAGACCGGTTTCCAGGACAGCCGCTTCCACGAGTTTGGTCAGGTATGTGTGGTTGGCGTACGCTCTTGCACCCTTGGATACCTGCAGGATCAGCGGAGCGTTCAGCTTTGCGCCCGCGCCGACGATACCCTGAATGATCTCCATGTTGTTGACGTTGAACGCGCCGACAGCGTATCCGCCCTTGTACGCGTCCTCAAACATTTTTTTGGTGGTTACTAATGGCATGATTTTTCACTCCTGTTTCAGTTGGAATTTCCTGTAATAGTATAGCAGAAATTTTATCGTTGTCAAGTCAGCCGAGCTTGAGCATTTCGATAAAGCAGACGCTCTTGCCGTTTGCGCCGGCAGGTTCCAGGCCAAGGAAATGGTTGTTGGCGCCGTGTGTCAGGCCGACCACGACCGCGTGCCGGCCGCCCGACGCCGCAATGCCGAGCGCCTCGTCGTCGTTGGAAGAGCCGATCGCGTATTTGGAAACGCCCGTGCCGTTGTCGGTCACGGTCAGAACGAACGCGTCGTAAGTGCCGCTGCCGAGGAAGTCAAACGCGTCGTTGCTTGACACCGAAGAACCGCAAACGGCAAAACCGCCGCGGATCTCCGTAATGCCGGTGATGCTGTCCCGGTCTGCGCCGCCGAAAGTTTTGACCCACTGCACATCCAGCCGCGCGTCCAGACGCACAAGGAAAGCGTCGCTTTTGCCCTGATTGGCTTTGCCGGCAAAGACGGAGTCGTCGCGCACATTTTTGGTAAAGTTGCCGCCGACGATCACGCCGCCGCCCTCCGCGAGCGAAATGCAGGTGACCTCGTCCGAACCGGAGCCGGCGATTGCGCGGTGCGCAATCATTCCGCCGTTGGCGTCGTATTTAATCACAATGCTGTCCGCCGCGCCGTAGCCCGCAAGCTGGGACATATCCATTTGCAGCGTGGTGCCGCCTGCGGCGTAATAGGCGACATAAATCGCCCCCGCATCCGTAACGGCAATACCGCGGATCTGGCAGGCATAGGAACCGGAGTTGAGCGCGTTTGCCCACTGTACGGCGCCGTCGGCGCTCCACTTCTGCAGCACGGCTTTACGCACGCCGTTGGCAAGGGTTTCAAACGAAACGTCGGAGGATTCGGTTTGCGCGCCGGTGACGAAACCGCCGTCCGGAGCGGCGGCCACGGAGTAGTACAGATCGTTCTCCGTGCCGTATTGCAGCTTCTGCCACAGAATATCGCCCGATTCGGAAACCTTGACAATCAGGCCGTCCAGTTCGTCCGTCTTTTTATCCTTGCGGTCGGCAAAATCCTTGCCGTCTGTGTAGCCGACTGCCACAAAGCTGCCGTCTGTCAGCTGCGTGACGTCTTCGAGCCACACACCCTGCTGGCGTGCGCTTTTGGTGCCGAAAACGGCTTTCCAGACATACCGGCCGTTTTTGTCCAGCTTGACCAGCGCGGAACGTGTAAATTTGTATCCGGCGTCTGTGTCGGCAAAAGCGCCGGAGGCGTCGTGGAAAAAGACGATGGTCATGAAGCCGCCGTCCGCGGTGGGAATCACTTTGCGCATGGAGCTGCGCGCCGTGCCGAAGGTGGACAGCGCCTCCTGTGCGATAGCGATGCCCGGTTCCTCTTTGGCGGCGGTGGTGCCGGTGACATTTTCGGTCGGGGTATCGGCGCTGGTTGTTGTGACGATCGTGGTGGACGGCATGGTGGTGCTGCCGAGCTCTGCGGCAGTGTATGCCGAATCATACGTCATTTTGTTTTCCGGCGCGTGGACGATGTACAGCCATCCGTCCTTGTCCAACGCAAGATCGAATCCGTACTCGTTGAGCATATCCAGCATTTGCCGCTGCTGATCGGCTGTCAGGGACGTGAACTTGCCGTTCCATTTTTTGAATCCGTCCAAGCCGAGTATGTCGTTGAGCACAGCGGAGAGCTGCTCTTTGGTCGGCAGACGGTTGTAACTGCTGCGGGTTGTTTCCGCGCGGCGATCCGCCTCGTTATAGAACCGGAACCCGCCGGCGGCCGGTTCCACGTCGTATCCGCGCGCCTGCAGCTCGGTTTGAACCTGCTGTTTTTCTTCTTTGGAAAGGCTCTGGTATTGGCCGTCCCAGCTGTCGTCGCCGCGCACTTTGCGCACGACCTCGGCAATTTCCTTTTGGTCTGCCGTGGGCGTGTAGCTGTAATAGACGATTTTGCCGTTTTTGATGTCGGCGGTGTATCCTTTTTCCTGCAGCGCCTGCTTGAGCTGCTGCTTCTGCGATTGATTAAGATTGTCGTAATTGCCGTCGAATTCCACGTCGTCGCCCAAAATCTGCTGCGCGATTTCCTCCACCGCGTCCTCCTGCATTTCGGGGACAGTGGCGTTGACGTATGTTTCGCTGGCGATCAGACTGTCCGCCGGCTCTTTGTGCGATTTGCCGCATGCGGCCAAAAGAGAGGCCGTCAAAGAAACAGCCATCAGGCAGGCCGCTGCGCGCGTCCACGTATGTTTCATATCCGATTCCTTTCTGTACACTGGCATGTATATAGTCCTACGGTTCTATACTACCACACTCCGGAAATGAATGCAATGAAGAAAATGTGAATTTACTATAAAAAATCGTCCCTTGACAGTACGCGGTACGTCTGCTATAATAAGGTCAGATTTGAATTTTGGAGGAAAGTATTATGAAACATATCCAGACCATCGAAACCCGCAATCTTTGCGAAAGCGCAAAAAACGGCGGCTGCGGTGAGTGCCAGACTTCCTGCCAGTCCGCGTGCAAAACCAGCTGCGGCATCGCCAACCAGCAGTGCGAAGCGGCTTCCAAAGCGCAGAAATAACACACCGATGACGAAATGCCGCCTTTTGCGAAAGGCGGTTTTTTCACGCCAAAAAACGGATTCGGGCGGCCGTATCTCCGCCTTTATTTCCTGCCGCTTGCCGGCAGCAGTGTGAGGAATGATTATGATCCACGCGTATAAACTTTGCGGCTGCAACATCGTGCTGGACGTCTGTTCGGGCAGCGTCCATGTGGTGGACGACGCCGCATTCGATATGATTCGTCGGTTTGAAACCGAGGACAAGCAGACGCTGATCGCGTCGCTCGCCGCACAGTATCGGAACGATCCCGATGTCACAGAGCAGGAACTGCATGCATGCTACAGCGAAATCGAAGCGCTGCGCGAGAGCGGCAAACTGTTCAGCCCGGACACGTTCGAGCCCATGGCCGGGGAACTTAAGCAGCGCACGGGCGGCGTGGTCAAAGCGTTGTGCCTGCATGTGGCGCATACGTGCAATCTCAACTGCAGCTACTGCTTTGCGAGCCAGGGCAAGTACCACGGCGAACGGGCGGTCATGCCGTTTGAAGTGGGCAGGCAGGCGCTGGACTTTTTGGTCGCGCATTCCGGCACGCGCCGCAATCTTGAGGTGGATTTCTTCGGCGGGGAGCCGCTGATGAACTGGGATGTGGTCAAGCAGCTCGTCGCCTATGCGCGCAGCATCGAAACGCAGAAGGGCAAAAATTTCCGCTTCACGCTCACGACCAACGGCATGCGTATTGACGACGATGTGATCGACTTTGCCAACCGGGAGATGAGCAACGTCGTGCTCAGTCTCGACGGACGGCGGGAGATTCACGACCGCTTCCGCGTGGATTACGCCGGCCGCGGCAGCTGGGACGTGATCGTGCCGAAATTCCAAAAGCTCGTGCAGGCGCGCGGTGGCAAAAACTACTACATGCGCGGCACGTTTACCCATGCCAACCCCGATTTTTTGAAGGATATTCAGACCATGCTCGATCTCGGATTTACAGAGCTGAGCATGGAGCCGGTCGTCTGCGATCCGGCCGACCCTTCCGCGCTCACGCAGGAGGATCTTCCCGTGGTGTTCGAGCAGTATGAGCTTCTCGCGCAGCTCATGCTGCGCCGCCGCAAAGAAGGCAGACCGTTTACCTTTTACCACTACATGATTGACCTGACCGGCGGGCCGTGTATTTACAAGCGCATTTCCGGCTGCGGATCCGGGACGGAATATATGGCCGTGACGCCGTGGGGCGATTTGTATCCCTGCCACCAGTTTGTCGGCGACGACAAGTACAAGCTCGGCGACATC
>CAMOCU010000140.1 GCA_946610835.1 uncultured Clostridia bacterium
GCAGATTTTTTGTACAATCTGCCGAAAAAATCTCTCGTCCCCTCGCACACCCCGGATTGAATCAGCGCTTCCTAAAATCCCGCCATAACCAATACAACGCAGTATAGCGTTTTGTGAAGTCAGTTTTGTAAAACTTCTGTGAACAATCTGTAAAAGCGGGCTGGAAATTACTGCGCAGGGCTTGCGGCGTCCGGCAAACAAAAACTCCCCCTGCCTTGCGGCAAGGGGAGGCGGTGTTTCGGTCAGGGAGCCGATTCTTCGGGCGGCTCGGTTTGCGGATATTCCACGGTTTCCGGCTCGGTTTCGGGCGGGAGGGTCGTGGTGGTTGTGGTCGTGGTCGTGGTGGTTGTGGTGGTCGTCGGCGGCTCGGTGATGATTTCGGCGTAAACCTGCAGCGTGACACGCGTGCCGCGCTCATACCGGACGTTCGGATCGCGGCTCATCTGGATGATCTCGCCGCCCACATGGGAGCCGTCGTTGGAGCGCTCGGTTTTATTGACGACAAACCCGAGCTCGGTCAGCATCTGGTATGCTTCGGCATAATTGCGGCCGACCACATCGGGCAGTTCGACCTTTTGCAGACCCTGGCTGACAGTCAGCCGGATCTCCGTGCCGGATGGTACGGTGGAACCGGGGGTCACACTTTGGTCGATGATGTATCCCATCTCCACATCGTCGGAGTAAACGTCGGTTTTGGTGAATTTGAAGCGTGCTTTGTAGTAATCGCTCACGATCACCTCGGCATAGCTCTTGGTGCGGAAGTCGGGCACCTGCACCGGCTCGGATGCCTGTGTGACGACTTCGCTCACTTCCTCGCTGCCGAAAAAGTCGTGGAACACGTTGTATTCCTCCGGCAGAACGGTCAAGCTGATGACCACGAACGCCACCAGCCCCAGCGCAATGATGGCCAGCGCTGTCAGCAGGGCGGTCGAAAAACCGCGGCCGCCGGATTTTTTGGCGGATTCGGCTGCCGGACGCGGCTGCGGGCGGGCAGGCTGCTGCGGACGCGCGGAGCGGCGGGATTCGACGAAGTTTTCCTCGGCCACAGCGGCGGAGGGGGAGGCGGTGATCTCTGCGTGCAGCTGCTCGACCGATCGTGTACGATCCTCCGGCAGAATCTGCAGGGAATTGACCAGCCCGTTGATGACGTATGCCGGCAGCTGTTCGGCGAATTTTCCGGGTACCATCAGCCGGTCGTTGGTCACGCGGGTGGTGGCCTCGATCGGATCGGAGCCGATCAGCGCGCGGTACAGCACCGCGCCGAACGCATACACGTCCGTCCACGGACCCTGCTGGCCTTTGTATCCGTACTGTTCGATGGCGGCATAGCCCGGGAACAGTTCCGGTTCCAGATCGCTGCGCGCGGTACGCACCTGCGGAATGCAGAAGCCGGAGATGCGCACTTTGCCGTCTTTGCCCAAAAGGAGCGTCAGCGGCGACAGACCGCGGTGAATGATGCCGATTCCGTGCAGCGCTTCGAGCGCGGAGAGCACGGGCATCAGCAGCTGCCGCGCCTTGTCCCAGGAGATATATCCCGTCCGGCTGCCAAGCAGGAATTCACGCAGCGTGATGCCGTCGAGATTTTCGTAAACAGCGTAGGCCGTGCCGTAATCCTCCAGCACGTTTTGCACATGGATGAGGCCGGGCTGATTTTGCAGCCGCGCGAGTTTGTACCACATCTCGGCAAAGCTCTGGCCGCAGTCCTGATACACTTTTTCAAAATCGCTGAGCGGGACGACCGTTACGCCGTCGATCATGCGCTTGCACAGACCGAGCGGAAAAAATTCACGCACGCAGACGTCCTTGCCCGTCACGGTGTCGTAACCGATGTAGGTTGCGCCCTCGCCGTTGTACTCGAGGAGCTTGCCGATCACATACCGTTCGCCAACGACCGTGCGGATCGGCAGATACGGCGTGACCTGTACCGCATCCGCAAGAAAGCCGCAATGCGGACATTGCTTTTCGCGGCCGATGGGACGCATGCAGCCCATACATAAATTGTCCGTGTTCATACAGTCACCCCGTGTCAGATTACTCAAATACATATTACATCATAGCAGAATCCTGCTGTTCTGTCAAGCAGACTGTCCGAAAACTCCATACACGCATCTTTTTGGCATATTTTCCGCCCGATTTTGTCAAAAAATTTTACAATACGACAAGTATTCCTTCAATTTTTTGCCTTCATCGGACGAAAAATCTTCTCAAAAATCTGCATATAGCGAGTTTTCAGACAGTCTGCAAGTTTCCGTGTGCGGCAAAAACAAAAACCGCCCTTGCCGGCCGGCAGGGGCGGAGGTTGCCGTGGATCGGATACAAAAGGTCAGAGAATATAGATCCGCACGTCGCGTTTGCCGAAATCCCAGCATTCGGATTCCGTGTCCATGTACAGATCGAGATCTGCCCAGCCGCCCTTGGCAAAGCCGCCGGTGTCTGCCGCGATAGCATATCCGTACACATACTCGCCGTCGAGCGAAACGATCCACATCCGTGTTCCGTAAGGAATCACATCGGGATTGACGGCCACATATCCGACAGCCGCCGGAACGCCTGTGGAGGTCAGCCCGCCGCCGTAATAGGCGGTGGCCACACCGTCAAAACAGGACTGGTAATGCTTCGGCAGCCCGTTTTCGTCCAGCTCGAACCCGTCTGGCGTGAGCGTGGAATAGGGGGCTTTGCCGGAGCCGGTGAAGGGCTTGGTGCCCACGGCGTGCAGCGCGTTGCTCGGCTCGGTGAGAATCTTTTCGCCGATCACTTCGTTTTCTGTGCATTCGCCGCCAAGATAGGTGCGGCGGTACGTGACTTCTTTGGTGCCGGGGACGCCGGCGCGAATGATCCGCTCCTGCCCGGCGAAAATGCTGCTGTCCTCAATCACGCCCGTTTCGTAGGGGATCGTTTCCACGCGCGTGACCGTTTCGGTCGAACTGCGTCGGATCACAAGCGTTGTTTCCTGTGTCAGCGCGCTGTCCGCGGGGACGGAGAGCACATCGCCTTCGCCGAGCGTGACGCCCAGCGTCTGCAGGACTTCTTCGGCTGTGCAGCCGGTCGTGCGGCAGGTGTATTCGTCCGGGCTGTCGAGTACGGTTACGTCAAACGCGCGGTCGATCTGGATTTCCTGCCCGTCGTAGGCGAGCGATTGCGGATCGGTATTCAGCCGGTCGCCGGAGTGCAGCGCGATGCCGCCCTCCTCGAGCGTCTGCGCCACACTGCCCTCTGTGGACAGGGTGCGCGTGCGGCCGTCCGCTTCGACCGTGACCACGCCGTTTTTGTACACGGTGACGTTGCTGTTGGCGCCGCCGCGGATGGAGGTGACCACGCACCGGTCGCTGCGGCCGACAGGCACGCCTGCGTGGCGCGTAATTATGCGCGGGTCTTTGCCGAATGTGTGCACCACGGCACGCACAGGCTCCCCCGCCAGCCCGACGTGATATTCCGTCGCGGCCAGAGAGGTAAAGGTGAGGGACAGCGATGCGAGAAATGCGGCGACCATTGCCGCGCTGGACAAGATGATCCGTCGTGGAGTCTGCCCTCGTCGATTCAGTTTTGGAAAAGCTTCATTCGTCATCGGATTTCACTCCTTATCCGGGGTTCCATGTGGATGCGCTGTAGGCTTTTTTACGTCCTGAAAGTCGGGTCGTCCTCGTACGTCTGTCATTATATTGGCCAAAATTATATTTGTCAAATTCTCTTTTCTGTGTACTTTTGTGAAAATTGCACAATCTTTTCTAAAAATGAATTTCTAAATCAGAAATATATTTTTTGAACGCTGTCGATTGTCCCAATAATTGGAAAGTAATTTTGTGCAAAATGGAAGAAGACGCAAAATGGCATTTTCGGGTCTATTTTTGGCCAAAATCAGGAAGAATATTACAAAAAATGGAAATTTCAAATGCGAAGCGCACAAAAAAACAGGCTATGCAAAACGGCGATTTTGTGCTATACTATAGAACAGAAAAGACGATCGAAAAGGGAAGGGATGATTTGCATGGAATTTCGGCAGATCGACAACAAAGGCACTGCGGAAGGGTACTGCCTGGTCAAGACGGTGGAGAAGAAAATCAACGTCAAAGGCGTACCGTATCTCGATATGAAACTGACCGACCGCACGGGCGAAATCACGGCCAAACTGTGGGATTTCCGCGAGGAACTGCATGGCTGGATCGGGGCGAATATGCTGGTGAAAGTGCGCGGGCTGATCTCGGAATTCAACGGTGCGGATCAGTTCCGCGTGGAGCGGATCCGTCCGGTTTCGGAAGCAGACAACGTGCGGCTGGAGGACTTCGTTCCCTCGGCGCCGTACAGCGGCGAGGAGATGTTCGCGCAGCTGCGCAAAACGGCGGAAAGCATCGCCAACGCGGATCTGCGCCGCCTGACGCTCACGATTCTCGATGCGCGGCGCGAGCAAATGCTCTACTGGCCGGCGGCGTTCAAGCTGCACCACGCGGTGCGCGGCGGTCTGCTGTATCACACGCTGTCGCTTGTGCATCTGGCGCAGGACGTC
>CAMOCU010000141.1 GCA_946610835.1 uncultured Clostridia bacterium
AAACGGAAGAGGGCACAAACATGCCGATCAGTTCCGATGTGCCATGCTTGGCCGCCGCAAAGCCGCCAAACGAACCCGCGCAAAAGCATGCGCCGATCAGCATAGTCTGCAATCCCTTTGCGTGCAGATGCTTGAGCAATCCCGTCGGAATGGTATAAATCGGCACCAGCACAACAGGAAGCAGCCAAAACAGACGCCAATACACATTGGCCGACGTTACATATTTGGTCACAAAAGAACGAAGCAGCGGATTGAGGAATGTCAACGCCAGCAGAGTCGGCATCACAGCAAAAAGCGCACGCTCCAATTTAGAACCCCTGCGGAACAAATAAATTACACAGAGCACAAACAGGACAAACATAAACATATCCATTCCGTAATGCATCTGATCCAGCCATCCGCCACGCTCCACCTTTGACGGTTCAAAATATCTTTGATTGACCCGAAGAATCGTAAGATAGCTGATAACGATGTGGACCAACACCGGAAGCACAGATACAACCGCGCACGGTACAATCCGACCAAAGTGTTTAAATCGAGTTGTCAGCAGGAATGAGATGCCGAGCATAAAGTACAAAATTGGCGTCAAAAAAATACCAACAATGGAAACCGCAACCCCAGCCAGCAAAACAAGCATCACTGAAATCCATTCTCTGAATTTAAAGCGGTCAATATGCTGCATGATCTGGCCGCAGGCGGAAAACAGCATGGGAAAAACAATTCCCGGCAGCAATGACTTGCCTTGAGAGAGGAAATGCGCTATCCAGAAATTTTGTGAATACATCTGCAGGCTCGAAAATACAAAAAGAATCCATAGTATCAAACCGTAAGCCTTGATAGAGAACACATTCTCATTGTCCTGCGCAAAAGTATTTAAAAATGTCCAGACCGAGGAGAGGCTGAGAATAAACAGCGCAATCAAAAAGCCGTTTCTGTTTAACGGCGTGACTTCAATCCCGGTCAGGCCGGACAGATATGCCCTGAAAAATTCTATGGTTGACGCATCAGTCGTTTCAGGATATCCGTTTATCTGCCAGCCGTGCCAACCGACAGAGTGCGACACTGCCAAATTATTTTGCGCAAGGACTTCCATTGCGCGCGGCAAATAATAGCAATCATCTGTAGAAGTCGGCGTATAATAGAAAACACTGTAATACAACGCCACCAGAACCATACCGCCCAGCAGCAGGATCGGAAGCGGAGTTTCGCGAAACCCTGACCATAACTGTGTCAGCTCGCCGGAAACCGTGCGCCAAACCTTTTGCCGCACAAACAGCACGACCGATGCGGCAAACAGCACAAGCATCACCGCGCTGAACAGATAAAACAGCAGCGAAAACGAGCTTTTGGCAAGGTACAGCGGATAGGCAATCAGCTGAAAAATACCCATCACAGCAATAAAGCCCCACGCCGTTGCGCCGATCAAGGTTTTGTTCCAGCCGACTATGTGCAGCAGCAATGTTCCTACAAGATACATCACCGCCAAAAATGCGCCGGCAAAAACAAGATTCTGAAGCATCAAAAGCATTGACGATCCTCCTCTTTTTTTCAGAACTTTACGTCCATATGAAAGATTTTTTTAAACAAGTTATACGCACCGAGAAACATGACCATACTGCGCAGGCGCGTGCACCATTTGCAGACCCAGATCGCCAAACCGCGCACACCGTGCTTCGCAAGTGACGACAAACGCAAAAACCGCCTGCCGCGCAAAACCCCCTGCTCAGACAAAAAACAGCGAATTTCCCGCAGCATCGGCCGCGTCGGCACATCCGGGTTATCCCACGCCCGCATGGCCATGGAAATGCCAATATGGATAAACACGGCCAGCGCCGTTACTTCATACAGCGATAAATCTGCTCTGCACTGCGCAAGCAGCCGGGCGCATTCCGCAGCAAAGGCACGAATCGTCGCCGCATCCGTCCCCGCAATCACCGATCCGGGGCGCACACGATAATGGAACAGTATTTCATCGAGGCAGGCAATGCGCGTACAGCGAGCATACAACGCAAGGCTGAAACTCAGATCCTCTCCCGCATTGAAATCCGGCACGCGCAACTCCCCGATCAATTCCGTGCGGATGAGTTTATTCCACAACGAACCGTTCAAAAAAGCGAGAACGTCATCGTTGCGCGCATACAATTCGATCACGGCCGGAAAGCCGCGCATTTCTTCGCACAACACATGCTCCGTACCGTTTTCAAACCGATCATAAGCACAAAGCGCAATCTCCGCATTGTTGCTTTCGGCGGCGGAATGAAGCTTTTCGAGAAAAGCCGGTTCCGTCCGGTCGTCGCCGTCCAGAAAAATCACATATTTTCCTGTGATCCGGCCGCTGTCCAAAGCAAAATTGCGCACACGTCCCGGTCGTCCGAGGTTTTGCGGTGTGGTCAGCAAATGGATTTGACCATCGCTTTTCGCCGCATAATCGGCGGCAACGGCCATTGTGCCGTCTGTGGAGCAGTCGTTGACCAGCAGCACGTCAAAATCCTGAAATGTCTGCGCGCGCAAACCGTCCAAACATTCCGGCAGATACGCCTGTAAGTTATACGCCGTAATCACAACCGTTATTTCAGGCATCCTGCTTCCCCCCTTCCGGACTCAGGGCATATTTGCGCACAAAGATAAAGTATCCGATCAGCAGAATCAAGTGTGTCACAAGAAAAGCAAGCGCTGCGCCGGCCAGTGCAAAATGCCGCACAAAGAGTATGGAAAACACGGCAGAAATCCCTGTTCCACCCGCGTAGATCATTAAAATCTGCTTTTGCTTGCGGCACAGGACAAGGATATAGTAGAACAATTGACAAGCCGCAAAAGCACCGCCGCCCAGCACAATCCAGACCATTTCCAAGGTGTATTCAGCGATGTCTTTTTTGTAAAGAAAGCCCAGGACAGGCGCACCCAGAAAATAGGCGCCGCCGCAGGCCGCAGCCGTCAGAACGGCAATCAAAAGAAGCTGTCGGGCAAGGAGTTTTTTTAGTCTTGCGCCCGCACTGCTTTCCAAAGCGTCTGCGTACTGTTTGAGATACGGTTTAAAAATAAACTGACTGCACAGATTGATCACCTGTGCCGGCATAAAAATCATGTTGAAATAGCCTTGTGCCGTATCGTCAAGATACCACTCCACGCCGTATTTGGAAGCGTTGATAATTAAGTTCATAAACAACATGCTGAAAAAGAGCGGCAGACATTCCCGGATCAAAGAAAGAACCGCATCTTTTCCGCAAAGCGGCTCTGCGGAACGATACGGTTTGGACAAAACCAATGCATAAACCAGCATCAAAACAAACCCGACTACTGTTTGCAGAGCAACAGCGATCAGGATATTATGAGTCAGGAGTAAAGCTGCACAAAATGCAGCGACAGAACCGGCCGTCCGCACAAACTGAGAGGATCCGGAAAGATCCAGCCGGTTTTTCTGAAAGAAAAGATTTTGGTACAAATCACCGAACACATGCACCAGCATCAATATTGTGAGCGCAATTGTATATAGCGCTTTTTCTTTGGAAAAGCGCATACAAAGAATCACTGCTGCGCATCCTGCAATCATCAAAAGCGCGGAAAGCATGCGGCTGCGGAAATACACCTTAAAAGGATATTTTTCCGCATAATCTGTCATTTGAAAATGCGAAACGCCGAAAAGCCCGACTATATATAAAATCTGTGCTGTTGTAAAGGCAATACCAAACCAGCCGATCTGCTCGAGCGGAGCAACGCGGCTGACCAGAGTCAACATAATGAAGCTCTGTGCACCCCACATTAAACTGCCGAGCGCATTCCAAACGGAACCTTTTAACTTCACGGTTTCACCCTCCCGGCAACTCTACTGCGGAATTTGTTTACGGTTGCCGGACAAGCTGATCAATTGCAGAAAAAACATCTTCGCTGAAATTACACGGAATTTGAATTTCCTCGTATACATCTTCTGTCAGCAAATCGTGGATGTTCATGCGCATCCTCTGCCAGAATTCGTTCTCCGGTTTTTGCGGATTGCCGTAACGATACGCTTCGAGATAAGCGTTGAACAACACTGTCTCAAAGTAATTTACAATCTCAAGCTTTTCAGCAAACGCTTCTTTAGTCAGTTCGATGCGGTGTACATGATCGCCGGAGCATTTAGACAAAAGAAGCAGCTTGGAGAGCGGAGCGCTTGCTGCAACGCAAGAGGAGCCCATCTTTTCCCAGATATCCACCTTGTAGGATATATCCCCCTGTCCAAGCGTCAGTTTTAAAACAAGCGTGCGCCAACGAATCTCCCGTTTATCCTTTGCGGAAAGTGCATGTTGCAAAAACGGATGCCGTTTCAAATTATGTGAATGCAATGTGATTGGTGTAGGATAGGCATAAACCGTCTTGGAAGCGCAGTGAATCAGCGAAAAATCATCCGACATAAACTGTTGACCTGCGTTCAGATATTTCAGCATTGTCGACGTTTTGCCTGCTTCCGGAGAAGCG
>CAMOCU010000142.1 GCA_946610835.1 uncultured Clostridia bacterium
TTATTTCCGACAACGCGTTTCACTGGCCGTCTTTTATTGCAATGATCGTTTGTATCGCTGTTTTTGTCCCGATCGGATTTGCTGCGTTCCGCAAAGGCGAGCGCACGTTCGTGGATCTGGTATAAGGAGGTTTTTGTATGTCTGCGACCAATCAGGAAAAACCGGTCGTGCTGCGTGTCAGCGGCGTCGGAAAAAAATACGTAATCAAAAATCTCCGCACTTTGCCCGAAAATATGACACGCGGGCAAAAGATCCGTTATAAATTGAGCAAATACGAAAAAAATGATTTCTGGGCGCTCAAAGATATCAACTTTGAAATCCGCGAGGGGGAACGTTTGGCGATCGTCGGCCGGAACGGCGCAGGAAAGTCGACACTTTTAAAACTGATTTCGCGCATTACCGAACCGACAGAAGGGCGGATCGAGTATTACGGACGGATTGCGGCCATGCTGGAAGTCGGCACCGGATTCAACATGGAACTGACCGGGCGTGAAAATGTGTATCTCAACGGCGCAATCCTCGGTATGAGCAAGGAGGATATTGACGAGCGGTTTGACGGCATTGTGGAGTTTTCCGAAATCGGCGATTTTATCGACACGCCTGTCAAGCGTTACTCCAGCGGTATGGTGGTGCGTCTTGCATTTGCGGTGGCGTCCACAATGGATCCCGATATTTTAATCGTGGACGAAGTGCTCTCCGTGGGCGATATGAAATTCCGCGAAAAGTGTCTGCGCCGCATGAACGAGATTGCTACATCCGGCAAAACGATCCTGTGCGTCAGTCACGTTATGGCGATTGTCCGCGGCCTTTGCAACCGTGCGATCGTGCTTGACCACGGCAAGATGATTTATGACGGCGAGGTGGAGCATGCAATCAAACTATATAACGGGATCGGCGAACAGATCAAAGCAACTACGCGAGATCTGGACAATCTTCCGCGTCCGAAATTCCAAAGCAACAAGATGCATATGATGTCCGTTGAAGTTGTCGAGAATACGAACTGTATCTACAACTGGGACGAACCGATCCGCTTTTTGCTGCGTGTATATGCGCGGCAAAACACAGAGGATGTGAGCGCGCGCGTCGTGTTCACAACCGATTCCGGTAACTCCGTATCCGTGGCGTTTTTGCCGCTTCATGCCGATTTTAAGGCGGGCGAAACGCGGGATATTTATATTTCCGTTGACCGGCACAATCTGGCGCCCGGCGACTACAAAGTCGGTCTGGAACTGACGCAGGATAATCCGTATGATATGTACAACAATATTGACGCGATTCTGCCGGAGGCATTCTTCCTGACGGTGCGCAATCTCGGCGCCGAAGAGCATGCGGTCGAGGACAACAGCGCCCGGCTATGGCGGGCAATGTGGGGGCACTCCCGGATTATGGACGTAACAGGCGAAGTTCGATAAAAAGGAGAGGATTCTATGCGCTTTGCGCTTTATCATCATGTGGGCAGCGGCAATCGCGGATGCGAGGCGTTGGCGGTGTCTACATCGGCGATGCTTCGGGAATCTTTCTCCGAAAAGCCGCGGCTGTACAGTCTGCATCCGGACGAGGATTTGCAGAGCGGCTATGCCGATATTTCCGGTATTGCAGCCGTGCCGATCGATCAAAGCGCGCTGTCCCGTCCGCTGACCGCGCCGCAAAAAATCCATCTCAAACTGTTGAGCAAGCGCGAACCTTTTGCGGCGGACGCGTACTATTTTGATCTGTTGTACCGCAGTTTGCCGCTTGAAGAAGACGACGTTTTTCTTTCCATCGGCGGCGATACGTATTGCTACGGCGAAAATACGCAGATGCGCGCGATGAATCGGCGGCTGAAAAAGTTGGGCAAACGCACGATCCTGTGGGGGTGTTCGCTCGATGAAAGCTCCTTTTCGCCCGGAAATGCGGAGGATTTGCGGACATATGATGCGATTTTTGCGCGTGACACAGGCACGTCCATGCTGCTGCGTGAACACGGCTTTCGCCGGAATATTTTTCAGCATCCGGATCCGGCCTTTACTTTGCGCGCAAAACGGCTTGCGTTTCCGGACGGGATTCCGGAGGACAACCTGATTGGCGTCAATGCAAGCCCGCTTGTTTTTTCCTATGCGCGCGGCGAGGGGATCGGTATGCGTGCGTATGAGCTTTTGATCGAATATCTGCTGCAGAAAACGGACTGCAATGTGCTGCTGATTCCGCATGTGTTCTGGAGCTTTTCCGACGACCGCGAGGTGCTCGGGGCGCTGTATGGCAAGTATGCTTCGAGCGGACGTGTTTTTATGCTCCCGGGTATGTATTCCGCGGCGGAAATTAAGGGCTTTATTGCACGCTGCCGCGCGTTTGTGGGGGCGCGGACGCATGCGACGATTGCGGCGTATTCCTCTCTTGTGCCGACCTTGGTCTTGGGCTACAGCGTGAAATCGGTCAATATTGCGGTCGATCTTTTCGGCACAACAGACGGTCTTGTGGTGCCGATTGATGCATTGCGTCATCCGGACGGCCTTCGCGACGCCTTTGCCGGGCTGCTGCGTGACGAAGCGCTTCGGCGTGCACAGCTCAAGCAGGTTGTGCCCGATTACGTTGCCCGAGCCTATGCCGCGGCGCAAACACTTAAAAATTTTTTGGCCGAAACGTAAAATATTTCTTTACAGCGGGTTCATAATCATGTAAAATATGGTTGATATATTGGAATTGGAAAGGATGACTTTTATGCCGAAATATAAACGGATTCTTCTCAAGCTCAGCGGCGAAGTGCTTGCCGGTGCGCAGAAAGTCGGATTGGATTTTGACACGGTGCGCCAGATCTGCGAGGCTGTTAAACAAATCGTCGATCTGGGCGTTCAGGTCGGAATCGTTGTCGGCGGCGGCAATTTCTTCCGCGGCCGCAGCAGCGGAAGCATGGATCATACCCGTGCGGATCATATGGGAATGCTTGCTACTGTGATGAATTCGCTCGCGCTGGCGGACGGATTGGAGCAGGTCGGTGTTCCGGTGCGTGTGCAGACGGCGATTACCATGCAGCAGATTGCCGAACCTTATATCCGCAACAAAGCTGTGCGTCACCTTGAAAAGGGGCGTGTCGTTGTTTTCGGCTGCGGCACAGGCAATCCGTTTTTCACAACCGATACGGCCGCCGCGCTGCGCGCGACCGAGATCGACGCGGACATCATGTTTAAAGCGTCCAACGTGGACGGCATTTACGACAAAGATCCGCACAAGTACCCGGATGCTAAAAAATATGATACGCTGTCTTATACAGACATTCTGGCCAAAGATCTGCGTGTTATGGACGGCACCGCCGCATCCCTTTGCCGGGACAACAAGCTGCCGATCCTTGTGTTTGATTTGGAAGATCCCCGCAACATCGTTCGCGCTGTGCAGGGTGAAAATATCGGAACAATCGTTAAGGAGGACGAATAATGGATACTGTATTGGCTACCGCGAAAGAAAAAAGGACCAAAACCATTTCTGTGCTCAAAGAGGATTTGGGCACCATCCGTGCCGGCCGCGCGAATGCCGCTGTGCTCGATAAGATCCGCGTGGATTACTACGGCGTGCCGACGCCGATCAATCAAATGGCAAGCATTTCCGTCCCCGAGGCGCGTATGCTCAACATCCAGCCGTATGACGGCTCCACGCTGCATGCGATCGAAAAGGCGATTATGACCTCAGATGTGGGCATCAATCCGCAGAATGACGGCCGTGTGATCCGCTTGGTGTTTCCGCCCTTGACCGAGGAAAAGCGTAAAGAGCTTGCCAAACAGGTGCGCAAAACTGCCGAGGATTCCAAAGTTGCTGTCCGCTCCATCCGCAGAGATGCAATGGATAAAATCAAAAAGATGGAAAAAGCGTCCGAAATTACCGAGGACGACCGCAAGGACGGCGAAAAGGAACTGCAGGATATCACCGACGATTTCATCAAGAAGGTCGACAATATCTGCGCGGACAAAGAAAAAGAGATTCTGGAAATCTGATGATAGACGTATCTTACCTGCCTGAGCATGTTGGCGTGATTATGGACGGCAATGGCCGATGGGCAAAAAAAAGAGGATTGCCCCGCACAGAAGGACACAGGCGCGGCGCGGAAGTATTTCGCGCCATTGCCACATATGCTTCGGATCTCGGCATTCCTTACATTACGTTTTATGCGTTTTCTACGGAGAATTGGAAGCGTCCGCCGCAGGAAGTTTCTGTGATCATGGATATCTTCCGGGACTTTCTGCACGAGGCGGAGGATCGGCGCGGTGAAAATGCCAAGCGCGGGTTCCGTTTTCGCTTTATCGGTGATTTGTCCGCGCTGCCGGAAGACATTCGTTCCCTCGCAACGTTTATGGAAAGTCAGAATCCTCCGGATTGCCGCACGACGGTCAATGTGGCAGTCAATTACGGCGGGCGAAGCGAGCTTGTGCGTGCGGCGTCTGTTTTGGCGCGGCGAGCGCAGGAGGGTACGCTGCAGCCGGACGA
>CAMOCU010000143.1 GCA_946610835.1 uncultured Clostridia bacterium
CGATTCTGCAGAGCAAAAAATCTATGACATCCGCCGCGGCAAATCATCCGGCGCTCCGACCAGACTGTCGGATATTATTATCAACGAAGTTTATGACAAACTAAACAAGCTTAACTCCGAAGAAAAAGATCTTTACAAAGGGTTTCCTACAGGATATAACGATCTGGATACCGTGCTGACCGGTCTGCATCGGTCGGATTTGATTTTGATCGGCGCACGTCCTGCCATGGGTAAAACGAGCTTTGCGTTGAATCTGGCGCGCAATCTCGCGCTGCTTGGCAAAAAGAAAGTTGTTTTCTTTTCTCTTGAAATGACAAAGGAACAGCTTGCGCAGCGTGTGCTTTCCACCGAGGCGCGCGTGCAAAGCTACAAGATGCGTACAGGGGAACTGGACAGCGATGATTGGACGCGTCTGGGCGTAGCGACCAGCGTACTCAATGATTGCGAACTGTATTTTGACGACACTTCCAACATCACCGTGCCGGAGATGAAAGCAAAGGTGCGGCGTATGCGCGACGTGGACTGTGTGATCATCGACTATCTCGGGCTGATTAAATCTCCCGTGCGCGTCGAAAACCGCGTGCAGGAAGTGACTGAGATTACCCGTACTCTCAAATTGATGGCAAAGGATCTTGCGGTACCGGTCGTGTGCTGCGCGCAGCTTTCCAGAGGCACCGAGGGACGCGGAAAATCGCACCGTCCGCAACTGGCAGACTTGCGCGAATCCGGTTCTATCGAGCAGGACGCGGATATTGTGCTGATGCTGTATCGTCCGGATTATTATGCCGGAGAGAAAAAGGACGACAATTCGCCGGAGGAACAGCCGCCCGAGGGCGAAGCGCCCAACGCCAACAAGGTGGAGATCATTGTGGCCAAAAACCGCCACGGTCCGACCAATACAGTTGAACTTGTCTTTGACCCCGAACACACGGCTTTCCTCGGTATCGAAAGGCTGCGCCATGAAATGTAAGGTGCGCACAGCCGCGCAGCAATACGGAATGCTTCGGCGCGGCGAAGTGCTGCTCGGGCTTTCCGGCGGCGCGGATTCCATGAGTTTGCTGCATATTCTGTATGATCTGCAAAGCGAATACGGCTTTTGTCTTTCCGCTGCGCATGTAAATCACGGTTTGCGCGGCGCACAGGCAGATCGCGACGAGGCGTTTGTTCGCGATGCATGCGCAAAACTCGGCATTCCGCTGCATGTGCTGCATGCGGATGTGGCGGCGCAGGCTGCGTGCAGCGGCGAGGGGATTGAAGCGTGCGGCCGCAGGATTCGCTACGCGTATTTTCGCTCGCTGACCGACGGCGAAGTCGCAACCGCACATACCGCAGACGACAATGCCGAAACAGTGCTGCTGCATCTGACACGCGGGAGCGGTCTGTCAGGGCTGTGTGGAATCCCCCCCGTGCGGGACGGGATCATTCGTCCGTTGATTGCCTGTACACGCGCAGATGTGGAGGACTATTGCCGCGAACATTCGATTGAATATGTAACAGACAGTTCCAATCTGTCCGATGACTATGCACGCAACCGAATCCGTCATCACGTTATCCCGACATTGCGGGAGTTGAACCCTGCATTCAGTGCATCGGTGCTGCGCTGCGGAGAGATCCTTCGCAGCGAGGATGCGTTTCTGCAATCTCAGGCGGATGCGCTGCTGCGGCAGGCACAAACGCCGTTCGGCTGGTCGCGAAAGATTCTTTGTGCTGCACCGCCCGCGCTTCAGGATCGTGTGCTGCATCGAATTTTACAGATGTATACAGGCAGTGCCCCTGCGTTTCAACACATTCGGCAGTGCAGCAGCATTTTACACAGATCGGGTAAAGCGCAGATTTCGCAGACAGTAACGCTCTGTGCCTTTGCCGATACGCTGTATCCGGATCGTCCGCCGCGAGCGTCATGGATTGCGCCAATCGAAGGCGGCACGGCTGTGCTGCCGTTCGGAACAGCAAAAATTCAAATTGAATTAGCGGAAAATATACAAAATATTTACAAACAAGACTTGACGAATTGCCTGTGTTGTGACACAATATATGGTACTTTATTCTTTCGCAGCCGTTTGCCAGGCGACGCCATGACGCGCGCAAACAGCGGCTGCCGCAAGAGTTTTAAAAAACTTATGGAAGAGCAGGGCGTGCCTGCGCCTTTCCGAAGCGATGTGCCGATTCTGACAGACGGCAATCGGATTCTGTGGGCAGAAGGCGTCGGCTGCGACCAATCGTTTCAGATCACAGAAGCGTCGGTGCGTATTCTGCGCATTCAGATTCTTCGGGAGGACTATCATGCATAAGGATATTGAAAGAGTATTATATTCGCCCGATCAGCTGCGGCAGACGGTACATGCGCTTGGCGAACGCATCAACGCGGACTACACCGGGCGTTCGCTGCTGCTGGTCAGCATTCTCAAAGGCGCGGTCGTGTTCATGACCGATCTGATGCGCGAAATCAGCATCCCCTGCCAAATTGATTTTATGGCTGTGTCGAGTTACGAAGGTACGCGTTCCACGGGCGAGGTGCGCATTGTGAAAGATCTCGAGAGCAGTCTTGAAGGATTTGATGTGCTGATCGTCGAAGATATTCTGGATTCCGGACGGACGCTGAATTATATTACCAATCTGCTGCGCAGCCGCAATCCGGCATCAATCCGCATCTGCACGTTGTTCGACAAGCCGGAAGGACGCGTTGCGCCCATCCACGCGGATTATGTCGGCATGCAGGTGCCCAACGAATTCATTGTCGGCTACGGCTTGGACTACAATGAAAAATACCGTAATCTGCCGTACATCGGCGTCCTGAAGCCGGAGATCTATGGAGTATAAACCCCACACACGGATTTATACTAAAATGGAACGTGTCTGCCCGACACGCAAAGGAGAGATTATTTTTGAACGATAACGATAAAGGCAAAAAATTCAATCCGCGCAAACTGTTGACGCTGATTCCGTATATCCTGATCCCGGCGCTGCTGCTTGTGGGTCTGAGCTATATTTCCGGCCGCCAGACTAAGGAAAAAACCGAGTATTATCAGATCGTACAGTATTTCGACAACAACGAGATCACTGAATATACGCTCAATCTCAGTTCCGGCCAGCTGCGCTATACCCGTATGGTCGAACAGAACGGCGAGCAGAAGCCGGTCAAAGAGGAGTTCATGGTGCCTAATGTCAACATGTTCCTAAACGACGTGGGCGAAACAGTCCGTTCGTACAACCGTGAGCATCCCGAAAATATGATTCAGGACAAGTACAAAACGGGTTCCGCCGGTTCGGTGCTGATGACAATCCTGCCGACAGCGCTGCTGGTGATCGTGATGGGAGCGTTCTTAATCATTATGTTCCGCAGGATGAACATGACCATGGCGGGCGAAAACAACCGTACGCTCAGTTTCGGCAAGGCGAAAGTCAAGGATCTCAAGGACGAAAAACGTAAGACGACCTTTGAACAGGTTGCCGGTGCGGACGAGGAAAAGGAAGAACTGCGCGAGATTGTGGAGTTTCTTCGTGATCCCGGCAAGTTCAACGCGCTCGGCGCGCGCATTCCCAAGGGTGTGCTGCTTGTCGGCCCTCCCGGCACGGGCAAAACACTGCTTGCAAGAGCGGTTGCCGGTGAAGCGGATGTTCCTTTCTTTTCAATTTCCGGCTCCGATTTTGTGGAAATGTATGTCGGCGTGGGCGCGTCGCGCGTGCGCGACCTGTTTGACAAGGCCAAAAAGAACTCGCCGGCAATCGTCTTTATCGACGAAATTGATGCTGTCGGGCGTCACAGAGGCGCAGGCATGGGCGGCGGACACGACGAGCGTGAACAGACGCTCAACCAGCTGCTGGTCGAAATGGACGGCTTCGGCGCAAACGAAGGCGTTATCATTATCGCCGCCACGAACCGTCCCGACATTCTCGATCCCGCGCTGCTGCGTCCCGGCCGTTTTGACCGCCAGGTCACAGTCGGTTATCCGGACATCAAGGGCAGGGAAGAGATCCTGAAAGTACACGCCAAAGGCAAGCCGCTTGGCCCCGACGTCGATCTTGCGGTCATTGCGCAGTCGACAGCCGGATTTACCGGCGCGGATCTTGAAAATCTGCTCAACGAGGCGGCGCTGCTTGCCGCGCGCAAGGATAAAAAAGCCATCACCATGGCAGAGGTCGAAGACGCGACGGTCAAGGTCGTTGTCGGCACAGAAAAGAAATCCCATAAAATCAGCGACAAAGAAAAGAAGCTTACGGCGTATCATGAAGCCGGTCACGCGATTTCCACGTTTTATCTGGAAGGGCAGGATCCCGTTCACCAAATCTCGATCATTCCGCGCGGTATGGCAGGCGGATACACCATGTCAATTCCAAAAGAGGACAAGAGTTATACGTCCAAAAATGATATGCTTGACAACATTGTTGTGCTGATGGGCGGAAGGGTAGCAGAGGCATTGATTCTCGGCGATATTTCCACAGGCGCCTCC
>CAMOCU010000144.1 GCA_946610835.1 uncultured Clostridia bacterium
CGAAAAAATCTCTCGTCCCCTCGCACACCCCGATTTAATCAGCGCTTCCCTAAAACCGTATTTCCTGTCTGTCCACCTCTTTTCTTCACCGATTTCTCCGAATATTCCTCTAAAATCTCCACATCATATATTATAGTCATATTTATGACTATTTTCAATATACTATTTTCATTTTACCATTGTTTATGGTGATAAAAATGATTGTTTATGATCCGTTCTGGATAACCTTGAAAGAACGGGGAGAAAGCACATATACGCTCATTCACAAATATGGAATCAGCAGCGCAACCATAGATCGGATTCGAAACGGACGCGGAATCACAACGCAAAAGCTCAATGATTTGTGCATGATCCTTCATTGCAACGCAGAAGACATTCTTCAATACAAGGAAGATCCGCAGGAACGCAGCCTGTTTCTTCCTGATTCAGCAGCATCAAAAGACAACGGCTCCGGTCGAAAGGAATAAAGACAGCACACTCCCACACGCCTAAAATGGAATCTGAACAATCCTTTCGGCCGGTACGCTGCACTGTCGTACCGGCCGCGGATTATACCGGGTGCATTTTGTTGTTCTTTGATTCTGTTGTTCTTGGATTATTTGCTGGTCGCGATGATCGTGACGGTCACTGCTGCAGCAGCAAGAATGCTCGCAACAAGAATAGCAGTCATGTTCTTTCTCCTTTCTTCCTGATTTTCAAATCCTCTTTCTGCTCTTTTTTACATCCCGGTTCAGCGGCAGACGATGGCGGTCACAGTGATCGCGGCTGCGGCAAGAATACTTGCAACAAGAATAGCAGTCATGGTATTTCCTCCTCCCTTCTCCTGTCCTGCGGAAGCTCTTGCCCCCGTCGACACGCATACAATACCACAGAACGCCGCGGAAATGTTTGATTTGTCATTTTTAACCTGCTTTTTGTAAAAAATGCACCGTGTCCCGATCGGAACACGGTGTGTTTAGCGTTGCCGCTCTGTTTGCGGCGCAAGCCTTGCCCGCAATGTGTTGAAACTTACGAGGACTCAGGCAGCGGCAGTATGACCGTTGTCCCGATTTGAAAAACGCCCAACTGTGTCAGCCGGCGCACTGCTTCGCGCCGGTTCACATTCCACGCCCACAGCTGCACGCGTGCCGCCTGCCGCACCAGCGCATCCGTGTTGTACGGGTCACGAACATCAAACACTATTCCGCAATGCGCTTTGGATGCATAAACGATTGCCTCCTGCGACAGCAGATCCGTCTGCAAATACCGCTCTCCCGGTAATTCCCGCAGGGCGGAAAGCACGCTCTTTTGCGTCGAAAAAAAGATCGGCTGTGTTTGCTGCAACGCTGCGCATTCCGCCAGCAGCCGCACCGCGGCAACAGATCGCACCGTCAGAATCGGCTGCATGCCGTACTCCTTACAGATTTCCAGCGCATCCGTCAGCAGCGGCACATGCGGATTTTCCGCCTTGTCTACGTTTGCACCGTTGCACAGCGGTATTTTACACAGCTCCTCGTAGCTGCGCGCAGCGAGCCGGTCATGCCGCCCGGCCATACGGTCGAGCGTGTCGTCATACAGAAGCACCGCCTGTGCGTCGGCGGTCACGCCCACATCCATTTGCACAAACGCGAAGCCTGCTTCCCCTGCCGCACGCAGCGCATCCGTTGTATTTTCCGGACGAACGGAAGACAGTCCGCGCGCAGCACACAAACAAATCCGCTCTTTGTCCGGCACTTCCGTAAAGGCGGACAGATGCAGGGTCTGCTGCGGCTCAATTTTCGTCTGTTGGTACGCCGTGCGCTTGCGGGCATAAAAAATCCCGCCGCCGGCGATCACACTGACAAGTCCCGCGCACAAAACGATTCCGCAAATCAGACGAAAGGTTTTCATGGTTACCTCCGTATTTTTTTCAGCGTGAGGATCGTCTGCCCCTCGTTGAAATAATCCGGGCGGACACGATCAAGCCGCGGCGCATGCAGCGCACGCACCATCTCCTGCAGCGCCTGCCCCTGCCGAAACCCGTGAATGACCACGATATCGGTCGTCTGCCGGTCGCAGGATGCAATCAGATCCAGCAGCCTGCGCTCCGCTTCCTGCACGCGCAAACCGTGGATATCGACAAACATACGGTTTTGTTCCCGCCAGATTCGCATTGTGTTCACCTGCCTTTAGTATACCCTGATTATACGCCGGATGTATGGAAAAAGTCTACAATAAAATCAAGCCGCTGTAAATTTTTTGTCGAAAAATTCATATTATTCTTATTTCGCATATTAAACGGCTGCGTTTGTGGTATACTACATTGTATATCATAATGAACGTGGTGGCGTATGAGCGAAGAAAAGAAGTGGGATATATATTACTGCGCCGACAGTGAAACCGCGCAGGAACCGGCAGCGTCTGACCCCAAGCAGGTGCAGGCGCCGGATTCGTCTGCCTCTGCGGCCGCAGAAGATATCCTGATTTCCAAAGCCGCTCATCATCAAACACCGCCCAACGAAAAGCATGCGGACGATCACGCAAAAAAGCCGGGATTCTGGCACAGGAACAATTCCCGCAATCTGAAAATTCTGATCGTCGTGCTGCTGATCGTCCTGCTGGCCATGGTGACGGTTTTCATCCTTTTTGTCCGGCAAAAACTGAATCTGATCGACTATGACTCCGGCCGAAACTTTGAGCACGCAAATGAAACACAGGTGATCGAGGAAGATCCGCTCTTCACGCCCATGCATGACGTAACCGATGCGTCGTCGCTCAAGGACTGGCTGCAAAAATGGGCGCTCAACGGCGGCGAAAAAATGTACAGCAAAAACGTCGTCAACTGCCTGCTCTGCGGCGTTGATACCGAAGAAGGGTCTGACGGGCGCACGGATGCGATGATTCTCGTTTCCGTCAATAAAAAGACAAAAAAGATTTCTCTCACCTCTTTCATGCGCGACTGTTATACCTATATGAACATCGACGGTAATGACCGCTGGTACAAAATCAACTCCGCTTACAACTGGGGCGGCGCGGCCACGCTGGTGGAAACGATCGAAAACAATTACAAAATCCGCATCGATAATTATATTACTGTCGATTTTGACACATTCCCCAAAATGATCAATGCACTCGGCGGCGTAAATGTGAAAGTGGAAGAATACGAGGCAAAGTATATCCGCCGTACCTCCTCCCACAAAAAGTTCCCTTATGGCGAGAACGTCAAGCTTAACGGCGATCAGGCGCTGATTTATTCACGCATTCGTCATTCCGACGCAGACGGCGATCTGAGCCGCACGCGCCGTCAGCGCAAGTTGGTAACCGCACTGATGCAAAAAGCCAGGAGCGCAAGCATTGGTCAGCTGACCAATCTGATGAACACCGTTCTCCCGTACGTCCAAACGAATTATCGCCCGCCGCAGATTCTCTCGCTGGCCACGCAGGCGCTTATGCAGAGCTGGATCAATTATGAGATTGTGCAGATTTCGTGTCCGCTTCTGGCGGAAACTGAGGAAGAACCTGCCGTAACCGGCAAAGACAGTTATATGATGACCGGGTACGGGTACAACCCGGAATTTGTTTGGGTTGTGGATTATCAGATGGACGCACAACGCGTACAAAACGCGCTGTACGGCAAATCCAACATCGAGATCCGGGATGAATCCCGCGAATCCCCGTTCAATTTCCTGTCCGGCGGCCGTGTCACGGATTCGCGCTCTTACAACAGCTATACGACAACCCGATCCGCCTACGTGTACGACAGCAACGAAAACAGCGACACGCCGGAAAACGAAGAGCCGGAAAGCACCACGCGTCTGCTTGACCGCTTTTTGAATCCTTTCACCTCCACACAGCCGTCCGGCGACAATGCGCCGGATACTGAAAACGAAGAGCCCTACGCTGATCCCGCCCCTGCGGACGACGGTCAAAACTCCTTTGATGCCGAAGAATCCTATGAAAACTAAGGCGATTGCACATTTCAAGAATAGCGGGTGAATCGTCTTATTCTCACCTTCCTCACAAAAGATCCGGCGATCCGAAACTGCTGCCATCGGTCAAAGCCAACGGCAGCAGTTTTTGATTTGCAATTCTTGGAACACACGGAATCAATCAAGACCGGCGACGGAGCGAAAAAGTATTCCGTCGCGCACATCGGATTTATTCAGCCCTTCCCTGCAATAAAAAAGCGCCATAACGGCGCTCTTTAAAAAGAAGATTCTTTTTTCATTCAGCGGGTGGCGATCAGAGTGACGACCACAGCGGCGGATGCGACGATTGTTGCGACGATGATTTCGATCATTTTCTCTTTCTCCTCTCTGTTTTTGTGGTTCATTCAGCGGGTGGCGATCAGGGCGACGACCACGGCGGCGGATGCGACGATTGCTGCGACGATGATTTCGATCATTTTTCTTTCTCCTCTCTGTTGTTGTGGTTCATTCAGCGGGTGGCGATCAGGGCGACGACCACGGCGGCGGATGCGACGATTGCTGC
>CAMOCU010000145.1 GCA_946610835.1 uncultured Clostridia bacterium
GCTCGTCATCCTGCGGATCGGCAATCAAAAGGATCCTGAATTTGCCCTGTGCGTTGAACTGCAGCGGCGCAGCCACTGCGCACACACTGCACCACACAGCCAGCACAAACGCAAGCATAAACGAAAGTGTGCGCCTCATTGTTCCGCTCCCGTCGCCTGCAAATACCGCGCAAACGCCTGCTGCCACGCGTCCTGCGCTTCGGGATCGTATGTGCGCAGCGTTTCGCTGCGGGCAATAATCGCGCGCGCCTGGGCAATGTCCTGCACAGCGCCGCCGGCAATGAGCTGCACGGCAATGTTGCCGAGCACCGTTGCTTCGATAGGGCCGGCAAGCACCGGCACGCCGCACGCGTCTGCCGTCATGCGGCACAGCAGCGTATCCTTGACGCCGCCGCCGATGACATGGATCTTGCCGTAGGTCTTGCCCGTGCAGAGGGTGATTTTTTCGAGCGTCTGTCTGTATTTCATGGCAAGGCTTTCGTAAATACAGCGCATGATCTCGCCCACACTCTGCGGCACATACTGCCCGGTCTTTTCGCAATAAGCACGCACTCGGCCGGGAATATCGCCGCGCGGAACAAATTCCGGCGCGTCCGGATCGATGAAACAGCGGAACGGTTCCGCCGCAAGCGCCAGCCGTTCAAGGTCGGCATAAGAATAATTCTCGCCTTCGCGTGCCCATTGACGGCGGCTTTCCTGAATCAGCCACAGGCCGATGATGTTTTTCAAAAAGCCGGTTGCGTAACCGTATCCGCCCTCGTTGGTGACGTTGATGCGCAGCGATGTTTCGTTGACAATGGGCTTGTCCAGTTCCGTACCAAACAGCGACCATGTGCCGCTGGACAGGAAAACAAAGTCCTTTTCGTCACTGGGCACTGCGCTGATGGCGGACTGCGTATCGTGGCCGCAGACGGCAATCACCGGCACAGACGGCACGCCGCATTCGGCACACACATCCTCGCCGAGCATGCCGCTTACGGTACCGGACGGCAGAATGTCGCAAAACAGACGGCGCGGAATATCAAGTGCATCCAAAATCTCGCCGCTCCACGTTTTTGTTTCGATGTCGATCAGCTGCGATGTGGTTGCGATGGAATACTCCGTATGTTTTTCGCCCGTGAGCAGATACGCGAACAGATCCGGCATGAACAAAAGCCGGTCGGCGCGCTCGAGCAGATGCGGGCGGTATTTGCGCAAACTCAGCAGCTGAAACACCGTGTTCAGCTCCATAAACTGGATGCCGGTTTTTTGGTAAAATGTTTCTTTCGGAATGCGTTCAAACGCCTCTTCGATCATGCCGCGCGTGCGCAGATCCCGGTAATGCACCGGATTTTCCAGCAGACAGCCGAACTCGTCCAGAAGACCGAAATCCACACCCCATGTGTCGATCCCGATGCTGTCGAATCCGCCCTCCAGCTTGGCTTTGACGATGCCCTGTTTGATTTCGTAAAACAGACGCAGTACATCCCAATAAGTCGTTCCGCGCACATCGACAGGGTCGTTGGAAAAGCGGTGCACCTCGCGCAGTTCGATCCGTTCCCCGTCGAAAATGCCGAGAATTGCGCGCCCGCTGGATGCGCCGAAATCAAAGGCAAGAACGCGAACAGGTTTGTCCATGCGGGTTCCTCCTCAGTCGGCGACAACGCCTTTTTTCAGAATGATGTTGGCATAGATCGCTGTTTCACCCGTGGCGACAACCGCATACGCTTTTTTTGCGCGGTCATAAAAATCAAAGCGCTCGACCAGCTGGAACTGCTTGTCACCCTCGTTCGTCTTGACGATCTGCGCATATTTCTGCCAGATCTCCGGGCGGTTCGCCTCGTCGCCGTTATCCATCAGCGCAACAGGCGCTTCGACATATGTGTCCAGCGGCATAAGACGCAGAATGGCGTCCAGAATCTCCGGCACCCCATGACCGTCCAGACGTACGAGCCGCTGCGCAATCGACGCCGCCGGAAAATTGCCGTCGCCGATCACAAGCTCGTCGCCGTGTCCCATCTCCATCAGAATTTTTAAAAGCTCGGGAGAAAGAATCGGAGAAATATTTTTCAGCATAGTTTGCAAGTCCTTTCTTTTGTGTCGATTAAAATTTATGCCTCTCTGAAGAAATTCAGTTTGGTTTTGCTGTTGATCAGACCAATAACCCATTTGCATACAAAGATGCCGATTACGCCGTAAACGATACCAAACAGCGCGCCGAAGATCACGTCCGTGGGATAATGTACATGCACCCAAATCCGCGAAAAAGCCACCACGGCAGCCAGCAGGAATCCGGGGACAATATAATACGCCTTTTTGCTCACGCAAAGCCCTGTCGCCGCCGCAAAGCCCGACGACGAATGCCCCGACGGGAAGGAATAGCTGGACGGCCGCTTGACCATTTCGGGATAGACAAACCAATCCTTCCAAGCCTCAAGATTGAACGGGCGCGTACGGGCAAAAAGGTTTTTCAACACGAAGTTGTTGCACACAGTCATCACAGCCAGCGCCACGAGCACCGTTGCGCCCACCTTGCGCGTTTTCTTGAAGCAGAGCAGCACGAGCGCCAGCGCGATCCACAAAATCCCGCTGTCTCCAAGCACAGTGAGGAACTTGAGCACCGGCGTAATCACGGCTGCAATCCCGTAATCAAACGCCT
This sequence comes from uncultured Clostridia bacterium, assembly GCA_946610835.1. Classification (GTDB taxonomy): domain Bacteria; phylum Bacillota; class Clostridia; order Oscillospirales; family Acutalibacteraceae; genus UBA1425. Next base: position 2,639 of record CAMOCU010000145.1, read on the forward strand.
TTTCCACCCACTGAAAGATCGCTTTGTCAAAATCAAGAAATACCGAAAAATCCATTTTGCGAGCTCCTTTCTGTTTCTTAAGGAAACACTCAATACATATTCCTATTGTACCATATTTTATGAGAATTGCAATCCCCATTTTCATTCGCAATTGCCCTTCCATGCACAGAGCAAATTGGCCAGAAAGTGCAAAATTCACAATACTTATCCACAAAATTGGTTATGTTGCATAATTATCTGATTCGAAAATTGGTTATTTTTTCTCTTGTATTTTCAGAAAAAAGTGCTATAATTTATAATTATTTCACGAGCGGCAAACGTCCCTCAAAAGAATGGAATGACGATATGCTGAAATTTGTTTTCCTGCTGCCCGGCCTTGTGTTCGGGGCAGCCGAATTTTTTTTACTGCGGGCAATTATCAACCGGGCAATGGACGGGCGCAGCTTTCTCGCTGCGCTGATGATCAAGCTAATTTCCTATGCGGCCATTCTGGTGCCTGTGTTTATGATCCGGAACACGCTGTACACAGTGTATTTCGGTATTGGCGCGGGTGCGGGACTGATCGTTGCCGGCCTTGTCTGGTTTTTGCGTTACACGCTCAAAGAAAAGAGGTGAATGGCTATGAATCCGGCCAACATCATCAAGCTCTCCGTGTCTGCCGTCGCTTTTGCGGTTTTTCTTGTTTTATACATGAAAAAGCGCCACGACACACTGGAGCAGACAGACCCGAAACTGCGCAAGAAAAAGCGACGGCTTCCGTTTTTCGGCATGGTGATCGCAGGGTGGTATTTTGTCGCCTGCGCGGTCAATCTCATTACCGGCGGCGGCAAAGGCATTGAGCTGGAGCTGGAGATTTTTTCGCCGCGCGTACAGATCGGATCACTGTCCTTGGCACGTACAACGGTAACGGGCTATCTCATTTTGTGTGTGGCTGCTGTTCTGTGCGTCCTGTTCCGCATCTTTGTGTTCCCGAAATTCAAGGACGAGCCAAAGGGACTGCAGAACGCGCTGGAGGCAGCGGTGGAATTTGTGGATTCCTTTACGGTCAACACAGCCGGCCCGCTCTCCCCGGTTTTGCCGAGCTATATGTTTTCCGTCGCGCTGCTGATGATCGGATGCGCGGCGTCAGAACTGCTCGGGCAGCGTCCACCCACTTCGGACGTACTGTTCACGTTTTCGCTCGCGCTGTGCACATTCTACCTGATCAAGCATTACGCGATTCGCAACAAAGGCGTCGGCGGCTGGCTGAAAAGTCTGGCTTCTCCATCGCCCATGATTCTGCCGATGAAGATCCTCAGCGACGTGGCCGAACCCGTATCGCTCGCATGCCGGCTGTTCGGCAACATGCTCGGCGGTATGATCGTCATGGATCTGCTGAAAAATTCCCTCGGCGGCTATGCCGTGGGCGTAACCAGTCTGGCAGGGCTGTATTTCAACCTGTTCCATCCCCTGATTCAGACATACATCTTTATTGTCCTTTCGCTCACGTTCATCCGTGAGGCAGCCGAATAATATTATTGGAGGTTTTAATAATGACACCACTCGCAGCAGCACTCGCACTTCTTCCCGCCATGGGCGCGGGCATCATGATGGGCTTCGCCACAAGCAAAGCTGTGGACGCCACCGCACGTCAGCCGGAAGCGTCCGGCAAGATCAATTCCATCCTGCTTCTCGGTCTGGCTTTGACCGAATCCACCGCCATTTACTCATTCGTTATCGCGCTGATTCTGGCGGCAAAATAATCAATCGAAAGGCGAGTAGAATATGGAGAGTTTAGGTCTGGATCTGTCCAAAGTGCCAATGG
>CAMOCU010000146.1 GCA_946610835.1 uncultured Clostridia bacterium
CGTGTACGAGTGGTCATTCGTCGCTGTCCCTGCGCAGCGGGAAGCCGGCGTCACCAAATCTTACAAACCGACGGAGGAAACATCCATGCAGGATATCTTGAAATCCGTTCGTCAGGCCAAGGATTCCCTGACCCTGACGGCCGAAGAACTGAATACGCTGCGCGGCGCAATCGACACGCTTGAACAGGACGCGCAGGCCGGCAAGGCCTACCGTGCCGCTTTGACGCGTGACGCTGTGCGCTACAGCGCGGCCGCTCTGCCGGAAATGAGCGGCGAATGCGTGCAGCGCATCTGTGCATCCATGGCAGCGGATGATCTGCAAACACTGTGCAAGCATCTTCGCAAGGCAGCCGAAAAGCATATGCCGCTCACACCGCAGCTGCATGCGCAGCCGGAACAGAACGAAACAAACAACGCTTTTATGATCTGAGGGAGGAATGAATATGAACTGTAACGCAAACGGTTTTGCACAGCAGGTCGTAACCTGCGAGAGCGCGTCGGATCTTGCTGCCGGGACGCTCGTCAAAATGACCGGCAACTACACGGTCGAGGCAGCGGCATCCGGCGATCCGCTGTTCGGCGCGGTGCTGAACTGCCGCGGCGGCGTATGCGCCGTGCAGGTTCAGGGTGCACTCACACTGCCCTATACCGGTTCCGCTCCCGCTGTGGGCATCGCAAAGCTTGCCTGCGCCGGTGCGGACAAGCTCAAAACGGATGCAAACGGTCTGTCCGTGCGCGTGCTTGCCGTAGACGCCGTGCGCAGCACTGTCACCTGCATTCTGTAATCGAAGGAGGGTATTGCAATGACATTTGACAATCTGAGACTGGAAAAAGGTCTGTACACATCCGGACGTTCCTTTACGAGCGCGCTGGAATCGCTCGATCCTTCGGCCAATTACAAGGGCACGGAGCTGGAAGGACTGGACGCCTATCAGCGCCAGCTCAAGCGCTTTGACATCCGTGTCAGCGGGCCGGGCAGCAGCACGGTAGAGAAATTCTTCGCCACAACCGATTCCGCCGCATTGTTTCCGGAATATGTTTCCCGTGCGGTGCGTCAGGGCATGGAGGAGGCGGATCTGCTGCCGGCGGTCGTCGCGGCTGTGACCCAGATCGACGGCATGGACTACCGCTCCATCGAATCCGTCCCCACGGAAAGCGACAAGGAGCTGTCTGTTGTTGCCGAAGGCGCGTCCATCCCGGAAACCGTTGTACGCACGCAGGAAAATCTTGTCCGGCTGCACAAACGCGGACGTATGCTCACCGCGTCGTACGAGGCCATCCGCTTTCAAAAGCTTGACCTGTTCACCATTACCTTGCGTCAAATCGGCGCATACATTGCCCGCACACAGTTTGCAGATGCGGTTCGCGTGCTGCGCGACGGCGACGGCAACAACAATGCCGCCGCGGTCAGTTCGGTTGCGGACAGCACAAACCATACTGTGACCTACGACGATATGGTTGACTTCTGGAACCTGTTTTCCCCCTACGAGCTGCGCACACTGATCGCCTCCCCTGCCGTGGTCGCGAAGCTTCTGAAACTCAGCGAATTCAAAGATGCGCATGCCGGATTTGATTTCCAGAGCACAGGCAAAATGATTACGCCTATCGGCGCACAGCTGCTGCGCTCCGGTGCGGCCGACGACAATGAAATCCTCGGTCTGGACAACACCTGTGCGCTCGAAATGGTCAAAGCGGGCGATGTTACAACGGAATTCGACAAGCTGATCGACCGTCAACTGGAACGCGCAGCCATCACCTGCACGGCGGGCTTTACCAAAATTTTCCGGGACGCCTCGCGCGTACTGCGCGTATAAAGGAGGGCGGCAGGATGGATGCATGGGCTGTATTGAACTGCCTGGGCACACTGCCGATCCCGCAGGACGTAGACGCGGCAGAGCGCATTGCGTTTTGCCGCGCCGCTGTCGAAGAGCTGCAGCCGCGGATCCGCGAGGACGCCGATCCCAACGATCCGCGCCTGCTGCGCGCGGCAGCCGGCATTGCCTGCGCCCTGTGCGCTCTGCGTGAGCGTGCGCAGACAGACGACGTGTCCTATTTCAAAGCCGGCGACGTGACGATTCACCGCAGTGCGGTCAACCACATTGCCGCCGCAGAAAAACTGCGCGAGGAAGGCATACGGCTGGCGCTGCCGCTGCTGCGGGACGACGGCTTTTTGTTCACCGCCGTGTAAAGGAGAAAACATGCAGATCAAATCATTTATGGATCGGTTTGGCCGACGCGCCGCATTCATCGAACCGGACGGCTGGCAAAGCACGCCGTTCCACTGTTTTTTGCAGCCGCTGCGGTATAAAAACAAAATGTACCTTTACGGTGTGAATACGCAAATCGGTTACAACGCGCAGGGGCATTACCTGTATATCGGCCCGCCGGATCACGATCCGACGATGCTGTCCGACGCGGCGCAGCTGCAGATCGGCAGCGAACGCTACCGGATCGACCGCGCCGAGAAGGTTTATTGCGGCGAGCAGCTGTATTATATCTGGGCCATTGTACGCACAGTGGTCGAGGAAGAGGAGGAATCGGCATGAGCACCACAAGTGCGCTTCCCGGCGAGATCGTCCGCTGGCTCTCGTCACAGCGGCAGCTTTCGGACATCACGTTTTTGACAGAGTACCCGGCAATCAAAAAGGCCGTTCCGCTCAAAAAAGTGATTGTCGCCATCGGTCTGCAGTCGCTGCAGCTGACGGACAAATTTACGGAAAACGCCGACGGCGTGCTCGAGCGGCAGGAATACTGCCGTACCGCCACGATGCAGATCAGCCTTGCGGTACATGTTCCGTTTTCGCGCGGCGGCCATACCTGCCACGAAGTGTTCTCCAATGTTGCGGATGCGCTGACGTTTGCCTCGGATCTGAATATCGAGGAATCCGCCTGCGGCCAAATTGTTTCCGACAGGGATACGGACGCGCTCGTGCTGACCGGTACGCTGCGCATCACTTCCGACTTCTGCCCTGCAGCGTCGTCCGCCATGCATTTTCAATCGTTTCTGAACAAGGATCTGCTTTGCGGCACACATATCCGCGACGAGCAGCTGCATCTGACGCAGGAAAAAGTCAACCGCTGGAATCATCCCGTTCAGATCGCCGAATACACAGGCAACGGCAACAGCACACGCACATTCAATCTTGGTTTCCGTCCGTCGTATGTTTCCATCTTTTCGCAGGAACATGCCGCAGCGGAATACAATGCCGCCACAGGCATCAATGAGGTTTACGCCGCGCAGGCATCCGGAGCCGTCGGCTCCCTGGGTGTTGAGGTGACCTCCACCGGCTTTCGTATTTACAACGCAAACGGCGGCGTCGGAAACAACATGCCCTATCTCAACAAACCTCTGAACCGATACGCATATATTTACATTCAATAATTTCCTGCTCCCGCCCCGCGCTGTCTGCAAAAAGGCAGCGCGGTTTTTTTCGTTTACAGAGGGAAAAGTTTCCGCGCGTACAATGTAGACACAGCTGCGCCGATGTGGTATACTAAGGAAGAATAAGTATGCTGGCTTTTTCAAAAAAACGCTTGACAAGGCAGCAAAAGGATGATATACTTCAATTACCTACAAAACATATAGGTTATTAGTGCTTTGAAAGGAAGAATCATTTATGCGTATCTTCACTTCCGCCGACCAGCTGATCGGCCGCACGCCCCTGCTGGAACTGCGGGGCATCGAAAAAAAGGAAAATCTACAGGCAAAAATCTTTGCCAAACTGGAATATCTCAACCCTGCCGGCTCGGTCAAAGATCGCATTGCCAAGGCCATGATCGACGACGCAGAGGAAAAAGGTCTGCTGCACGAAGGCTCCGTCATCATCGAACCGACCTCCGGAAATACAGGGATCGGTCTGGCAAGCGTGGCGGCGGCGCGCGGATACCGGATCATCATCGTCATGCCGGAAACAATGTCCGTCGAACGGCGGGCGCTGATGAAGGCTTACGGTGCGGAACTGGTACTCACTGAGGGCGCAAAGGGCATGAAGGGCGCCATCGCCAAAGCGGATGAACTCGCCGCTGAAATTCCCGGCAGCTTTATCCCCGGCCAGTTTGTCAACCCTGCAAACCCGCAGGCACACGTGCGCACCACCGGCCCCGAAATCTGGGAGGACACAGACGGAACAGTAGATGTGTTTGTTGCAGGCGTCGGCACCGGCGGCACAGTGTCAGGCGTCGGCCAATTTCTTAAATCCAAAAACCCTGCCGTGCGTGTTGTCGCTGTGGAACCGGCTTCTTCGGCAGTGCTGTCCACAGGCGTTGCCGGGCCGCACAAAATTCAGGGGATCGGCGCAGGCTTCGTTCCGGACGTGCTGGACACCAGCGTTTATGACGAAATTATCGCCGTCAGCAACGAGGATGCGTTCGCCGCAGGCAAACAAGTCGGCGGCTCAATGAACGATGCGATCAGCAAAAAAATG
>CAMOCU010000147.1 GCA_946610835.1 uncultured Clostridia bacterium
GCGCAGCCAAAAGGTGCAGAACGTCTGCTTCCGCGCGGACAGCCGTGTTGCACCTGCGATTCATTTGGCGAAGCCGCGCGTGCTGATCCCTGTTTTCCCGGGAACCAATTGCGAATTTGACTCCGCCAAGGCGATGGAAGCTGCCGGTGCGCAGAGCGAAATATTCGTCATCAACAATCTCACATCTGCCGGCATCACACAGAGCGTCGATGCGTTCGCCGAAAAACTCGCACAGGCGCAGATCGTGTTTATCCCCGGCGGATTCTCCGGCGGCGACGAACCGGACGGTTCCGGCAAATTCATCACCGCTTTCTTCCGCAACGCGCGCATCAGGGACGGCGTAACGCAGCTGCTCGAGGCGCGGGACGGTCTGATGCTCGGTATCTGCAATGGCTTCCAGGCGCTGGTCAAGCTGGGTCTTGTTCCGTTCGGAAAGATCGTGGACACAGACGATACCTGTCCCACGCTCACATACAACGACATCGGCCGCCACCAGTCGCGGATTGTCCGCACGCGCGTTGCTTCCAACAAATCTCCGTGGCTTGCCGCCGCGCAGGTGGGCGATGTTTACAATGTTCCGATCTCGCACGGCGAGGGCAAATTTATCGTCTCCGACGAGATGCTCGAGCGCCTGATCGCCAACGGACAGATCGCCACGCAGTACGTCGATCTTGATGGCAACGCGACCATGGATATTCTCCACAATCCGAATGGTTCCGTGTGCGCGATTGAGGGAATCACATCGCCCGACGGGCGCGTGTTCGGCAAGATGGGGCACACCGAACGGTACGAGGACGGACTGTACCGGAATGTTCCGGGCAACTATGACATGGGTCTGTTCCGCAGTGCGGTTGCGTATTATAAATGAAATGAATAGCAAACGAGATGATCGTATGTCTAAACAAAATGCGGCTTCTTCCGGTATTGTCCGGTATCTGAACCATATTTTCATCGACGGTCTGTCCGGTATGGCGCTGGGGTTGTTTTCTACGTTGATCGTCGGCACAATTCTTGCGCAGGTCGCTGCCTACATTCCCGGTTCGATCGGCCAAGCTGTCGGGTTTGTCGCTTCCATGGCGAAAGCGTTGACCGGTGCCGGAATCGGCGTGGGCGTAGCGTGCAAATACGGCCGTTCGCCGCTGGTGACTGTTTCCGCGGGCGCGGCGGGCTTTATCGGCGCGTTCGCATCCAAATGGATTGCCGGTTCCGTCCTTGTCGACGGCACGGTGTCGCTTTCCGGACCCGGCGAGCCGCTCGGCGCGTTTCTGGCCGCCTTTGCTGCTGCCGAAATCGGCGGACTTGTCAGCGGCAAAACAAAACTGGATATCTTGCTCACGCCGCTCGCTTCGATCGCGTCCGGTGCGGCGGTCGGCCTTTTGATCGGCACGCCCATCAGCCGCATGATGACGGCGCTCGGCGAGCTGATCAACTGGGGCACCGTGCAGCAGCCTGTGCTGATGGGAATTGTTGTTTCCGTCCTTATGGGTATGGCGCTCACGCTGCCCATCAGTTCCGCTGCAATCGGCGTGATTCTGGGGTTGAGCGGTATTGCGGCCGGTGCGGCTTGTGCGGGCTGCTGCGCGCAGATGGTGGGCTTTGCAGTTATGAGTTTCCGTGAAAATCGTTTCGGCGGACTGATTGCGCAGGGCATTGGCACGTCTATGCTTCAAATGCCCAATATCGTCAAGCACCCGCAGATCTGGCTGCCGCCGATTCTTGCCTCCGCCGTGCTTGGCCCCGCATCCACGCTTTTGGGCGTGGTATGCAATGCTACAGGCGCAGGTATGGGCACTTCCGGATTGATCGGCCCGATCATGACGTACGAGACAATGACCGCCGCAGGCAGTTCTCCGGCCAAGTCGCTGCTTCTGATCGCGATTTTGCAGATTGCCGCGCCTGCCGTATTGACGCTGGTCTTTGCCGAGCCGATGCGCAAACTCGGCTGGATCGGCGGCGATGATTTGAAATTGAAGGTGTAAGGTATGCAGACGCTTCGATATGCGGTCATCGGCCGCAACTTTGTGGCGGAGGATTTTTTGGCCGCAGCCGCGGCGCGGGACGATGTGCGTCTGTGCGCTGTCTGTTCCCGGCGCGAAGACACCGGCCGCGTCTTTGCCGCCAAATACGGTGCGTCAAAGGTTTATACCGATGTGTACGCGCTTGCGGACGACCCCGACATTGACTTTGTCTACATTGCCACACCGAATATCTGCCACGAGCCGCAGACACTCGCGCTGCTGCGCGGCGGCAAACATGTGCTTGTGGAAAAGCCCGCCGCAACAGACGCCGCGGCGTTTGGCCGTATGACGGCGTGTGCCGACCGCTTTGGACGCGTGCTGATGGAAGCGATGATGAGCGTGCATATGCCGGCTCTGCAAAAGGCGGCCGAATGGCTCGGGCGTATTGCGCCTGTGCGCGGCGCGTCGGTGCAGTATTGCCAGTATTCCTCGCGCTACGACAAATTCAAACGCGGCATTGTGGAAAACGCGTTTGATCCTACGCTCGGCAACGGTGCGCTGATGGACATCGGCGTGTATTGTGTGGAGCTTATGACGTATCTGGCCGGCGCGCCGGAGCAGGTTTCTGCCCGAAGCGTTTTTTTGCCTGCCAGTATCGACGCATGCGGCACGATCACCGCATCGTATCCCGACGCGTTGTGGACGCTGTCGTATTCCAAGGTGGATGACGGTGCGCTCGAATGTGAGATCCGGGGAGAACAGGGGCGCTTGACGCTTGACCGCGTGTCTCGTCCGCGCCGCGTAACGCTTGAACTGCGCGACGGCACGCGCGAGGTGTACGATACGCCGCCCGGCAGCGCGGATATGGCGTATGAACTGACGGATTTCCTTGCATGTGTGCGCGGAACAGCGGATGCGCTGCCCTTCCGCCGCGTGAGTGAAACAGCAATTGCCGTCATGGATGAAGCAAGGCGGCAGGCAGACATTGATTTTTGCAAAAAATAATACTCTATAAAAATAACATTCAGGAGGAAGATACCATGAAAGAAAAAGTTGGATATGCTGTTGTCGGTTTGGGCGTCGGCGTTCATCATGCGAAGGCCGCGTTTGATTCCGCTCGTGCTGACCTTGTTGCGGTCTGCGATCTGATTCAGGAGAAGCTCGACAAGGCGGCGCAGGATTATCCGGGCGTTAAGACATATCTCGATTTTGCCGAGATGCTGCGTGACCCGGATGTGGACGTGGTAAGTATCTGCGTTCCCAGTGGAATGCATGCGGATCTTGCGGTGCAGGCGCTTGAGGCCGGCAAGCATGTGCTGGTCGAAAAGCCCATCGACATTACGGTTGACGCCGCGATGCGCATCGAGCAGGCGCGCGTACGCACGGGATTGAAGGCGGGCGTAGTGCACCAGAACCGCAACAATTCCGACATGGCGCCGATCCTGGACGCTGTGCGCAGCGGCCGCATCGGCGATGTTTTTTACGGCGATTTTGAAGTTAAATGGTTCCGCACGCAGGAGTATTACGACGACGGCGGCTGGAGAGGCACCTGGGAAATGGACGGCGGCGGATCGCTGATGAATCAGGCGGTGCATACGGTCGATCTGATGCAGTGGATCATGGGCGACGTTAAGTCCATCACATCTAAAATGGCAATCTATAACCACAAAATCTCTACCGAGGATTTTACCGCATCGCTTGTGGAATTCAAGTCCGGCGCAACAGCAACGTTCGTCAGCACAACGTGCGCATATCCGGGACTGAACACCGGAATCAAACTGTACGGCACCAAGGGCTCGATCGAAGCCAACGGCGATGCGCTTGAGCTGTGGAGAATCGAAGGCGCGCCCGAGGACGAGGAGCAGAAAATGCTCGAAAAATATGCCGGCAACAGCGCCGCAGCCGCGCTCGATCCGACGCTTTGTCTGGGTCACGCCTCCATTGTCGAGGACATGATCGCCGCTGTTCTGGATGACCGCGATCCCCAGATTCTTCCGCTCGAAGCAATCAAGAGCGTGCGCATTGTTAACGCCGTGTACGAGTCCGCCCGCACAGGCAAACCCGTTTTCTTTGACTGATTATCTTAAGGAGCTGACCGCATTGGACGAGCCGCGTCTTTCCTCTGTGCCCGAGGAGCCGGATATTCTTATACAGGATCTTGAGGACGTCGCACCGCCGATTGAGCCGCAGCAGCACGCGCCGCACAGGTGCCGGCGCTGCGGAGAAATCTGTGACGAGCAGGATGTGTACTGCGCAGACTGCCAGACGCTGATTCATGCCTACCCTGTGCGCCGTGCTGCGTGGATCGGGGCGCTGATCTGCATTCTTGTTTGTGTGACGTCGATGTTTTTTCTCGGCGCCAACCTGCTGATCGTCCGTCAGACGCTCAAGGGTGACGACGGGATGCGCAGCGGCGACGTACAGGCCGCGTCCGATGCTTATCTCAATGCATACAATGTTTCCGCC
>CAMOCU010000148.1 GCA_946610835.1 uncultured Clostridia bacterium
CACCCTGCCAAAGCTGCACACGGCACACGGCAGGCAGCGTTACCGCACAAATTCCGGCAATGGCAAATACGCCTGCCGTTGACCGCGCTGCGCGCAGCGCGCCGAGCACCGAAGCGTATGCCTCGCTGAGCTGTGCGCCGACAACCGGCACAAAACTGCTGACTGCCAAACGGATTCCCTTAGCCGAAAGCGTATCGGCGGATACAGCGAGCACGCCTTTTAACGAAAGAAACGCTGTAAACAGTGTCGCCATCGCGGAGAATATCCAAACCGCCGCCTTGCGCAGCCGCTGTGCCGTTTCGCCGAATGCGCTGTCCGGCAGCAGACAGTCCAGCACGCCCATCCCCAGCATCAGTCCACAGCACGGCGCCATAAATCCGGATGCTGCGGCAGTTACTGTCTGTGCGGCGGAAAACAATGCAGTTTGCCAGCAGACGGACAATACCGGATCGCCCGACGCCGCAATCATCGCCGCAAGCACCGGAATGAGCGCACGCACAAAACCGCCGACTGTTTTCAACGCAGTCACGGCCGCCGCAACGATCCCTTCCAGCGGCAGCGCACAACTGACAATCAGCAAAGCCGTACACGCCAGCTCACGCACCTCGCCCGCCCGGCTGTCTCTGCCGCTCGCCGCAGACGCTGCCGTGAGCAGCACAAGCATGCAGCACGCCGCGCACAAAAACCGCAGCGGCTGCGCCAGATCTCCGCGGAACAGCCCGAGAATTCCTTCGATCAGATCCCGGAACGAAACATGAAACAGCTGTGTGAAATCAGCATCGCGAATTCCGATCTGTCTGAGCCACTCCGCCGCCTCCTGCGGAAGCGCCTGCGAGATCTGCGTCCAATCGAATCCGTCTTGCGTCATGGCAAAAACCCCGCGGCAAATTGAAGCGCTGTTTGCAGCAGCGGCACACACATACTCAGCAGCAGCACATGCGCCGCCGCCTGCGTCACCGCAGCCAACGCGGAAAACCCTGCGTCTTTGCAAAACGCAGCCGCCCATTCGCCCAGCGCGGAGGTGCAGATAATCCGCAGCAGCAGCTTGCCGTACCCTGCGTCCAGCCCGCTCTGCGCAGCCATCGAACGCAAACTTTGCCAAAGCGTCGATGCAGCGGACAGCACGGAAAGCACCAATGCGCACGCCGCAGCGATCTGCAGCAGCAGCGCAAACTCCGCACGTTCCTTTTTCAATACTGCGCCCAGCAGTGCGGAACCGGCAGCAAACGCGGTCAGCCGCAGCGCCGTCACAGTCCGAACACCGACCGTGCGGTGCGCATCATATCCTGAATTTTCGGCAGCAGCATCATCAGCACCACCAGAATACCCGCCACAGCTGTGAGCATGGCATAATCATCCCTGCCGGATTTTTGCAGGATCTGATTGAGCACCGCCACGATCAGCCCTACCGCGGCAATTTTGAAAACAAAGGCAATATCCATGCATTTCCGTCCTTTACAATATCAGAATGGCCAGCAGAATCCCTGCGCCTGCGCCGATCTGCACGCACAGTTTTCCGTTCTCCGCCAGTTGTCTGCGGGAACGCTGCAGACTTCGCTCGGCCGCTTGCGCGAAAGTCTGCAGGCATGCGTCGATCTGTGCCGCGCTGCCGCCGCACAGCACATTACCCATGCCGGGCAAAAGCGCGGCGATCTCCGGCTCGAGCCTCTTCTCCTGCGCGAACCTTGCAGCCGCCTCCTGCCACACAGACGGCAGTGAACGGCCTGCCTGATGATTTTCTTCACACGCGGCGAGAAACTCCAAAGCGGCAAAATCCGGCGACCGCGCAAGGGATCGGATCAGTCCGGGAATCGGTTCACGCAGATCAAGGCAGCACGTGCGCAAATGCGCCGCAAGCATACGCAGCTGCACATACATGCGCACACGTCTGTGCAAGCGCGCCCGATACGCGCACGCACCCCATACGCATGCGCCGCAAACCGCCAATGCGGACAGCGCTCTCATCCCGGCCACTCCTGCCGCGTGAAGATGCGTCCGATTCGCCCCGGCGCAGCAGGATCGAGCAGCACCACATGCGTGAATTGTCCGGTTTCCATCAGACGCCGCAAGGGTATACGTGCAAACAGCGCATCCTCCCCTGCCGCATGAACGCTGACCGCACACGCCGCTCCGGCGGCAAATCCGTCCTGCAGCGCCTGCACCTGCTGCGCTTGCGCAATTTCATCGCACAACAGCACCTGCGGCGAAAGACTCTGCAGCGCCATGCGCAAACCTTGTGCTTTCGGAAATCCGGCAAGCACGTCGCATTGCGGCAACGAACCAAATTCCCGACGGCTGTCCACAACACAAACGCGGTATACTTGCCCGCATGACCCGTCGGCCAAACGTGTTGCGAGTGCACGCAGAATCGTCGTTTTGCCGCACAGCGGCGGGCCGGCAAGAATCGGGCTGCACAAGCCGTCCGCAAACAGACGGCTGCACAACACATCCGCGGCATGCGCTATCGTGCGGGCAATGCGCAGATTGAGCGATGTAACGCGCTCGAAATCGCCCTCGACGCCCCGAACTCCCGCGATCCCCAATCGGTGTCCCCCCTCCAGCGTGAGAAACCCCTGTCGAACCTCCGGCTGGCGGCGAAATACAGAATAGTCGCACGCGCAAAGGAATGTCTGCTCCACCTCGTTCGCCGTGACAATACGCGCGGCGATGCATTGCGGTACAACCTGCCCGTTCGCGGAAAGAAAGAGCGGCATCGGCTCCGCTGTCAGCACAAGCGGCGCGCCGACACGCAGCCGCACCTCCGTGATCCGCGCCTGCAGCGTATGCGGCAGCGCATCCAGCGGTTCGCGCAGTCCCTGCGGCAGCACGCCGATCGCCTGCCGGAATGCCTGCGCCATGTGCCTCATCTCCCTTCACACCACACTATATGACCCCTTGTCCGCAAATAGAACCTGTCCGAAAAAAAGCGCATCCTCTGCCGCACGTCTGACAGAAGATGCGAAGAAAATTGACAATATTTTAAAAATATTGTATCCTTATCCTACAGCTAAAAGATGCGCAAACCATTGCGCACAAATATCCCATATCGTAATGAAAGGAGATGACCGGATTGCATATACAATTGCTCGGAAAGCCGACCGTCGTCATGGAGAACCCGCACAGCAAACACTGTTACTTCGCGTGGCCAAGCATTGCACGCCTGCAGGACGGCAGGATCGCCGCGGTCAGTTCCGGCTTTCGTCTGGCGCACCTTTGCCCGTTCGGCAAAGCGGTCATTGCATACAGCGACGACCAAGGCAAAACGTTCACAAGCCCCGCGCCTGTCATCGACACACCGCTGGACGACCGCGACGCAGGTATCACGGCGTTCGGCGAAACAGGCGTTGTTGTGACATCCTTTAACAACACGGTGGAAGAACAGCGCGCATGGAACGACGACGCATACATCCGCGCGTATCTTGACACGATCACGCCGCAGGAGGAACATCGGTATCACGGCGCAGAATTCCGCTTCAGCCATGACTGCGGCAAAACGTTCGGTCGTCTGTATCGCTCACCGGTCACATCGCCGCACGGCATCACCGCACTGCGCGATGGTTCGCTGCTGTGGGTCGGGACAGAATTCGGCGGCAGCGATATCTGCGCTTATACTGTTTGCCCGGACGGCACAATGACAAAGCGCGGCGAAATCCCGCACGACGGCGCGGCAGAATACTGCGAACCGCACGCCATTGAACTTCAGGACGGCACACTGCTTTGTCACATCCGCGCGGAACGTGACGATCTGTTTACCCTGTATCAATCACAGTCCTTTGACGGCGGACGAACATGGACGGCTATGCGGCGTTTACTGCCGGATCTCGGCGGCGCACCGGCACATCTTCTGGAACATTCCTCCGGCATTCTCCTCTCTACTTACGGCTACCGCTGCGCCCCTTACGGCGTGCGTGTTATGTTCAGTGCCGACAACGCCGCCACATGGGATACGGATCACATTCTGTACAGCGAGGGCACGGACGACGATCTGGGGTACCCCGCATCCGTCGAACTGGACGACGGCACGATCCTGACAGTTTTTTATGCGCACCCGCATGCAGACGCGCCGACAGTCATTCTATGTCAGCACTGGGAAATTGCCGCCGATTGACCGGCGTGTTCATTTTTACAAAAAAGCCTCCGCTTTGTCCGCTGACCGCGCGACAACATCTGTTCCATCGGATCCGGAACGCGAAGCATGAAACGATATGCGAATTAAGGAAGCGCTGATTAAATCGGGGTGTACGAGGGGACGAGAGATTTTTTCGGCAGATTGTACAAAAAATCTGCCGGCTTGCTGACGCAAGGCAAGGATTTTTGGTGCAATATGACGGAAAAAGATCCATTCCTTCGTGCGCATCGGGTTTAATCAGTGCTTCCTTAAAAAGC
>CAMOCU010000149.1 GCA_946610835.1 uncultured Clostridia bacterium
CCTGCGAGAATGCCGATGAACTCGCCGGCCAGTTTGGTCGACGCATTGGAAGAGCCGGCATACATGCTGCGGGCATATACCACGCGCACAACCGCTTTTTTGGTGGCTTCGTCGAGCGCGGCGTAGGAAACATCGTCGCAGTCCGTGGTGATAATGCCCAGACTGCGCTCCCCTTCCCGCGTGCCCAGCGCCTTGAGCAGCATGGGGTCGGCATTGGGAATGATTTTAACACTGAGTACCTGTGTGCGAATCGGATCATGTTTCATAGCTGTTCACCCTTTATCTCATCCGTTTTGCAGCTCAACGCCGCTCTTTTGTGCTTTGTAAATCTTTTCGATCATGTCGGCAATGTATGCGCCGGCTTCCACAGCCGCGATACCGCCGGAATGAATGTTGGACACCACGGTGCGCCGCGCTTCGGGCATGCCCACGGTGGCCTTGTATGCGATATATGCGCTCATGCTCTCCGCCGTCGCAAGACCGGGACGCTCGCCGATCAGCACGCAGACAACCTTGCAGCCCAGCGCTTCGCTGATTGCGTCTTCGGTACCCACGCGGCCGAAGCGCACATAAAACGGCGTACCGACAGACAGCCCCTTGCGTTTGAGGCCATCCATGATCGCGGGCAGGATATTTTCAAGATTGGCCTTGATCGCTGTGGAAGAAAGACCGTCACTCGCATAGATTTGAACGTCCGGATTTTTGACACATTTGCTCTGAATCTCTCGGATTGTTTCGTCAGAAAAGCGTCTGCCGAGATCGGGACGGGTCAGGAACTGGTTTTTATCCGTACACATCGTCTGTACGGTAAACAAGCCCATTTTTTCGAGCAGCGCGGGATCTACATCCATAAACACAGCATCTCTTGCTGCCGCGTGATCCGCGCGAAGCGTGAGCAGGGTTTTGGTTTTCATCCGCCCGCCGGCTCTGCCGACGCCGATACGCGCGGGCGTTTTGGATTTCATCCGCAGCAGCGCATCCATATCTGCCGGCTCGTCCAGCGTGGGAACAGCCTTGCATTCCTTGGATGTAATATCCTCGCGGATGTCGATGTCTGCCGCGGCGGACGAAACGACACGGCTTGCGGCAGGCGCGGAGGCGCCCATAGACGCCTTGACAACATCCTCGACCGCGGAAGCAGGCACGCTGCCGCCCATTTCGGAAAGAACTTCGGCAATGATGCGGCTGAGCAAATCATTCTTTTCCATTATCCCAGCCCCCTCATCTGCGTAAAGATCGTCGGATCGCCGGCGTACTTGGTCAGCTTGCCGTTTTCCATAATACCCATCTTTTCCAGCCAGCACTCAAATTCATAGATCGGCCGTTTGCCGAGAATTTCGCGTACCGCGCCCACATCGTGGTAAGCGTTGGTCTGGTAATTGAGCATAATGTCGTCGCTTGTCGGAACGCCGAGAATGTAGTTGACGCCTGCGGCGCCGAGCATCAGCGCAAGATTTTCGATGTCGTTCTGGTCGGCCAGCATATGATTTGTATAACAACAGTCGCAGCCCATCGGGATGCCGGAAAGCTTGCCCATAAAGTGATCCTCCAGCCCGGCGCGAATGACCTGACGGCTGTCGTAGAGGTACTCGGGGCCGATAAAGCCGACCACAGTATTGACCATAAACGGCGCAAAATTGCGGGCATACGCGTAGCATCTGGCCTCCATCGTGACCTGATCCGCGCCGTAATGCGCATCACTGGACAGCTCGCTGCCCTGCCCCGTTTCAAAATACATAACGTTGTTGCCGGCGGCAGTGCCCTGTTTTTTCAGCAATTCCTTGGCCTCCAGCACGGTTTCGGTGCTGAAACCGAAAGCGCGATTGCCCTTTTCGCTTCCGGCAATGGATTGGAAAATCATATCGCAGGGTGCGCCCCGCTTGACGGCCTCAATCTGGGTCGTGATGTGACCGAGCACACAGATCTGCGTCGGGATTTCAAATTTGTTTTTGACCTCATCAAAACGCTTGAGCACTTCAGACAGGCTGGAAACGGTGTCGTTGACGGGATTCAGACCCAACAGCGCATCGCCGCAGCCGTAACTCAAGCCCTCGAACAGCGACGCTGTGATGCCCTCCACGTTGTCGGTCGTGTGGTTGGGCTGCAAACGCGTGGCCAACGTTCCGCGCAGACCGATCGTTGTGTTGCACCGCGCAGGCACCTGCACCTTGGACGCGCCGTAGATCAGGTCGAGATTGGACATCAGCTTGGCCACGGCCGCAACCATTTCCGCCGTCAAGCCCTTGGACGCGCGGCGGATATCCGCCTCGCTCGTGGAACCGCTCAGGATCCATTCGCGCAGATCCGCAACCGTCCACGATTTCATCGCGCCGTAGATGGTTTCGTTGAGCCCGTCCTGATTCATGCGGGTCACGTCGTCCTCTTCGTAGGGCACAACAGGATTTTCCCGCAGCTCGGCGAGCGTCATTTGGGACAGCACTTCCTTGGCCGCAATGCGCTCAATGTCGGATTGCGCAGCGACGCCCGCAAGGATGTCGCCCGATTTTTCCTCATTGGCCTTGGCCAAAACTTCTTTGACGCTGTCAAAGGTAAAGGTCTGTCCGGAGAGCAATGTTCTATACAATTGAAAACTCCTCCAATCGTCAGAGTTTATCCGAAAATCAATGTTTTGACCACAACGGGAATCACCATGCCGTCCATCAGCGGACGCCCCATGTCGATGTAATCGTTTTCCTGCACCAGAATGGAATCCACGGAAATCACCGGCCGTTTGTCGGACACGGCGTCGCGTATCTGCCTGCCGAGCACCTTGGCCATGTCGTGCCGCAACACCACCATAATCGGCTCGCCTGCCGGAAGCACGGGGTCAAGCGCACCGGAGATTGCTTTGGCCAAACGCTGCACCGACACATAGGACGGATCCTTTTCGCCGTCCATGGCCACGACTGCGTTGCGGCAGTCGTTCTGTGAAAGGAACCAGCGGAATTTTTCCGCAAGCGCAGCGCTGTCGCCGCCGAAGCAGGCGCGCTGCTCCTCGGCATTCAGCCGCATGACCGGAATATTCTTCAGCGGGAACAAACCGTCCGTGTAGTCGATTGTGCTCCCGGAAACAGAGGTTGTATATGTACCCGCGCCCACGACCGTTGCGCGGATTGTCTCTGCCGCACCGATGCGCCGCAGCGCCGAACAGATCCGGCTGCGTACAATCGCCTCGCCCAAAAAAACGCCGATGTCGCCGAAACGGAAGGGATCGTCCTGTTTGCCGTAAATAAAATCCGCCACACCGCCGGAAAAGCAGACGGCACGCAGCTTCGGATGCAGGACAAAATCGGAGCTTCCGGGAGTTTTGAGCCGGGAGAGCAGCGGCGTTGGCTCTGCGATGCCGAGAAACTGCTCGAGTACGGCGGCGTATCCGTCGCACAAGCGGGCAAGATCTTCGCGCCGCGCCGCATCGCCCGGGCGCAAGGTCACTCCCACGCTCTGCGCCACAAGGGACGCGCTTTCGCTGATATAATCCAGTTTTCCGTCCGGCGTCACGGTCACAAGCCGCCCGCCGATGTCAAGACACCCTTTGGCCACCGCTTCGCCGTCGTCAAAAATAACCGCATTGGTCGTTCCGCCGCCAATGTCAAGATTGACCACAGCAACGCCGTTTTCTTCGGAATAGGCAGCCGCACCGCTCCCCTTGCCCGCGACGACGGATTCGATGTCCGGCCCGGCTGTGGAAACGACAAATTCGCCGGCAAAATCGCTGAGATACCGCAGTACCTCCTCGCTGTTTTCCTTGCGTGCGGACTCGCCGGTGATGATGACCGCGCCCGTTTCTGTTTGGGACGGGGTAAAGCCGGCTTTTTGAAATTCGGCCGACACAATGTCCCGCACAGCCTCGCCGTCGATCAGCGTGCGCGTGCGCAGCGGCGTGCGGTGGATTTCGCCTTTGTAGATAATATCTTTGCCGACAATGGAAATCTTCGGTACCGTAAAATACCCGGATGTGTTTTCCACGCTCAGCCGGCTGAAGATCACCTGTGTGGTGGACGTACCGATGTCGATGCCGACGGAAAGAATCTCTTTCAAAGCCCACCCCCACTTTCACCTATAGTCTAACGCTTGCATTATAACACAATATTTTGTAAGATACAAGAGGAATTTCATCTTTTTTTCGGTACCGAAAGAAAAAGAAAAAAATACCGGTGCGGTTGACCCGTACCGGTAATAAATCATTGTGGTGTAAGGGTTTTTGACTTTACATCGTATTGCATGAACTGCGGGTACCTGTCGCTTGTCCAAACGGTATACTGTTTGTCCATTCCGATCAGCCACAGCAAAAAATCCATCCCCTGTGAGCCGTACGGGAAATCGAGATGCCCCATGTCGCGAATGAACCATGTCCATTCGGGGAACATGCAGGCGGACGC
>CAMOCU010000150.1 GCA_946610835.1 uncultured Clostridia bacterium
GCCTTTGCAGAAAAGGAGCGGTTGTCCTGCACAAAAACAGTGTCGATGCCCATCTCAGCGAATTTTTGCGCGGAATAGGATTCATAAAACCAGCCGCGCGCGTCGCCGAACACTTCCGGTTCCAGAATATAACAGCCGACAAGCGGCGTATCGATTTTTTGCATAATTGTATCCTTTCAGGGCTGGGAATAGATTTCGGCCTGGTTGTCGTCCTCGCGCCCCCACCGCGGACGTTTGCCCGGGGATGTGGAGTAGAGGATTTTGCCTTCGGCCACGCGATAAAGATGCTGGCCGTAGGAGGACTTGCCGTATTTTTCGGCGGAGGCAAGCAGGCGGCGCTTGGAGATCCAGCGCATGTTGTACGCAATTTCTTCCGGAGCGGAGATTTTGATGCCCTGCAGTGTTTCAATGGTGCGGACAAATTGGGCGGCGTTCATCAGGTTTTCAACCGTTCCTGTGTCCAGCCACGCAAAGCCGCGTCCCATGAGCTGCACATCCAACTCGCCGTTTTCCAGATAGATGCGGTTAATGTCTGTGATTTCCAGCTCGCCGCGGGCGGAAGGCCGGAGATTTTTGGCATACTCCACAACACGGTTGTCATAAAAATACAGTCCCGTCACGGCATAGTTGGATTTGGGGATTTGCGGCTTTTCTTCGATGGATATCGGCACGCCCTGGTCGTCAAATTCCACCACGCCGAAGGATTCCGGATTGTCAACGTAATAGCCGAAAATCGTGGCGCGATTGTCGTTTTTGGCGGCGGTGCGCAGCATATGTCCCAGGCCATTACCGTAAAAAATGTTATCACCCAACACCATGGCCACACGGTCGCCGGCGATGAATTCCTCGCCGATGATAAATGCCTGCGCCAGACCGTCCGGATGTTCCTGCACAGCATATTTCAGGCGCAGACCAAGCTGCATCCCATCGCCGAGTAACGCACGAAACTTCGGCGTATCCTCGGGCGTGGAAATGATCAGAATATCGCGAATTCCTGCAAGCATCAGCGTCGACAGGGGATAATATATCATCGGCTTGTCATAGACCGGCAGCAACTGCTTGCTGGTAACCATGGTCAGCGGATACAGACGTGTGCCGGAACCGCCGGCAAGAATAATCCCTTTCATACAGCGCACACTCCTTGACTTTCTGTCCAAAGCCTATGCGGTATGATCCGAAAGAAGAAGTCAACGGATCAAATACAGCAAAATATACAAAAAAATCCGATAAATCTCCATTGAGCGTTATCCATAATAGCATATTTTTCTGCTTGTGTCAAATTTGCACGGTATTTGTTACTGTTTTGATATAGTTGTCACTGTTTTGAGACTGCGGATCATAATCCGGAAAACGTCGCACAAAATAGAATTGGGTGATCCGATGCGCATGGCGAGGGTGTATGGTTTTGTGTTTTTGCTCGGTACAGTCGGGTACGGACTGCTTGAGCTGATGTATCGCGGCAGAACGCACTGGACAATGGTTTGTCTGGGCGGTTTGTCCTTTTTGATCTTGTTTGTTTTGCGGCAAAACATGCAGCCGACCGGACGGCTGGTGCGCTGTCTGGCCGGCTGTGTGGCAATTACGGTGCTGGAGCTGCTGGTCGGCAGTATTGTCAACTGCCGGATGCGTTGGATGGTTTGGGATTATTCCGGGCTTGCGTACAATGTGCGTGGGCAGATCTGTCCGGGATTTACAATGCTATGGCTGGGTTTGTGTTATCCTGCGGACATGCTGTGCGGCGCACTGCTGCGCAAACTCAGCTGGCGGCGAAGTAGTCGTGGATGCCGTTGGCGATTGCCGCTGCAATCGAATCCTGATGCTTCGGGTTCTGCAGGATCTTGCATTCCTCAAGATTGGAGACGAAACCGCATTCGATCAGAACAGACGGGCATTCCTCAATACGCGTTACGCTGTAGGGATAGAAAATAGTGCCGCGGTTAACGTTGCTCTTTTTGGTGCCGTAAATCGAGGTGTTGTATGTAGTTACAAGTTGATTATGGATTGCATCGGCCAAGGCCATGGAGTATGCACGATAGTAAAAGCCTGTGGTGCCGTAGCCGCTGGAAGAACTGGATGAGTCGCAGTGAATGCTGACAAATACATCCGGATTCTGTTCGCGTGCCATGCGCTTGCGGCCGTCAAGTTTGGGATCGACGTTGTTTGTGCGTGTCATAAGGACATTTGCTCCCATGGCCTGCAGCTTTGCACGCGTCTTTTCGGCGATCATCAGCGTCAGCTTTGCTTCGTTGTATGTGCTGCCGTTGACAACGCACGGTGCGCCGCCGTCCGCACCGCCGTGCCCGGGGTCAAGCATAACGGTTTTGCCGGATACGGAATTGGATGTGCGTTCCTTGATGGAAATGCGCAGCGTATCATCCGCGTTGTAACTGACGGAGTAGCCATAGAATTTGGACGCAGAACGCAGATGCAGACGCAGTGTGCAGGTTTGGGATGCTGCATTGCGGATCCATTCGCAAGCACTCACTACGCCGCTGCCTGTGACATTCGGTTGACCGGTTGCATCCGCTGTGTAAAAGAACGTGATGTCCAGACTGCTTGCGTTCAGAAATTTGACGGCGTAATTGCGCTTGTTTTTGGGATCGTTGTAATACTCCTGACCGTTGAGCTTCGCGTTGAAGGGGACTTTCCATTTCAGATGCAGATGGATGTCCGTTTTGCTGCCGGAGGTGCCGGACTGAACCAGGGAAATCGTATTGGCAGGCATGGTGTATGCGTGTTCGATCACTTCCACGTCCTTGCGGTAAACACGCTTGCCGGAGCCGAGATTGTAATAGGTGTACTTATCAAAACTGGATTCCCCGGTGATGAAATCGAAAGTGCCGCTCAAAAGCGGAGTTTGCAGCGGATCGGACAAATCGTTGACCGGGGTCAGAGGCATGGTTTCTGCGTAATATGTTTTGATTTTGCACATACGCTTTGTCCCGGGAAGTCCGTGATTCTGGTACGGCGTAATGACGGGATCCAGTTTAGGCGCGGGGGTCGTGATTTGCGCCGTTGTCGCAGTGGTCGATGTTGTCGTGGCAGCGGCTGTGGTCGACGAAACTGTAGCGGAGCCGGAGATGTTATCGGTGTCGGATTCAGAACTCTCGTTCTCTGTCTCGCTTTCAGCCAGATCGTCAACCGCTGTGGTTGTCGAAGTTGTTGTGGTGGTAGTTGCGGTTGTGGTCGTTATGGCAGTGGTCGAAGGCTTGACTTCCTCCACAACGGGCAGCAACTCCACTTTTTCCGGCGCAGTGACTGTCACGCTTGCGCCCGTGATGGAGTCGGAAACGCTTTGATAGGATGCGAAGGCCTTGACTTTGCCGAGCGAAATGCTGGTGCTTCGACTTTCAGGCAGGTTATATTTGCCGGTAAACGTTACGTAATCCGACGCGGTATCCATACGGTCGCTGTCCGAGTCGCCAATCAAAGCGTTGCTGCCGGTCAGCGGGATGCGAACACCGTTGAGCGTGGCATAGACCGCTGCAGCGCGATGAGCTACGACTGAAATCTCCATCGTGTTGCCGCCGGGGCTTGACATGGTTCCGTACGGACTGATAGATTTGATCAGATCCATATTGTACTGGACGTTGTATGTGTAGCTTTTTCCTTGCTGGGTAAAGGTAAAAGTGTTTTTGCCGGGTTTGAGCGTAAATTCGGTCGAAAAGAATCCATCGTCTGTAACCGGGACGTTCGCGCCGTTGCATTGCAGCGGCTGCATCGGATTGGATTCGCCGGCAAACGTGACCTTGGATTCATCGGTGGAAAAGGATGTGCCGGTATGGTTGGTGAGCTTGAATGTTTTGAGATAGCTGTCCGGAACCATGTGCTCCGTCATGCAGCTGCGCACGATACGCACGCATTCCGCGTCCTGATTGAAATCGGAAAAAGCGCAGAATACCGTGGATACAGGGGATAAATCGTCCTGCTTATAAATGCTGCTGATTTGCTTGAGCGGTTCTTCCAGCCGTGCATACCCGGCGGCGTTTGAAGTGAAATCCTCGCTCTGGCTGATCCACAAAACGCGTGAACCGCTGTATTTTTTCCAGGCGTCCAGCGTTTCGTCAAAGCGGACAAGTTCGTTGTCTGTTTCTGTAATCGGTTCGGTATAAATGCCTTGCGTGCCGGCGTCGTCAAATGCTTTGGAGAGATTGACCATGAAATCACGGCTGGAACCTGCACGCACGGCGGTAAACGGGATATCCCACAGCAGCGCGGAAACATCCGTTGCACGGAACACATCGTCCAGTGCGGAAACAGTGTGTGCAAGTGCCGCGGCATCCATTTGCATGCATGCGCCGTAAAGATCCGGCAGGATCAGCGCGTCCGCGCCGCTGGTTTCAGCAAACGCGCACAGAGCGGCGGGATCGGTACCG
>CAMOCU010000151.1 GCA_946610835.1 uncultured Clostridia bacterium
ATGGCTGGGCAACAAGGCAATTTACCGCACGCGCATGGCGATTGCCGACGGCGGAGAGCTGATCGTTCTCGCGCCGGGCGTGCGAAAGTTCGGCGAGGACGCCGAAAACGACCGCCTGATCCGCAAGTTCGGCTATGTCGGGCGCGAAAAGATTCTGCAGCTTGTCGAGCAGAGCGCAGAGCTGCGGGACAATCTTTCTGTGGCGGCGCACCTGATCCACGGATCTTCCGACGGACGGTTTTCCATCACATACTGTACACAGCATCTGACGCAGGCGGAAGTGGAAGGCGCGGGGTTCGGCTATCTGCCGTATGAAGAAGCCGTCCGCAGATACGATCCCGCTGTGCTTCAGGACGGGTTCGTTACTCTGCCGGACGGTGAGGAAATCTTTTATATCAGCAATCCTGCGCTTGGACTGTGGACGGTATGATCGTCAGCGCGCGGAGGATGCATCGGCTGCCGGGGCATTGGCTTTGGCAGCCTCTCTTTTTTTGTTGAATTTCGTCATCAGGATCGAAGCGGTAACGGCAAAAATCAGAATCGGCAGGACGTACAGAAAACTCAGCGGATTTTTCAGATCGCCCTTTGCGCCCAGCAGCGTCCACAGCAGATTCAACGGCAGCATACCAAGATTTGCCGCCAGAAAATACCGCCAGAAAGGCATATTCATCGCACCGAAAATCAGACTTGTCAGATCGCACGGCAGCAGTCCGGCTGCTTTGAACACAAACACAACGGCGAAATCGTTTGTTTCGGCAAAATCATCCATCTTTTTGATTTTCGGAAAACGCCCCTTGAGCGTGTCCATCATGCTTTTTCCGGTAAACTTGCCGAGATAATAGGGGAGTATCAGACTGGCCGCCGTGGCAGCGAGGTTGACCAGCCACGCCTGCCACAGATGCTCAAAAAACAGTCCCGATACCACAAAAATGACCGCGGGCGGAAAAATCAGTGCAAAGGATTTCACAACCGTAAAGCCGACGATTATCAGCGCCACGGTCAGCGTGCCGCCTGTAAGCATGCCGGCCAATTGATCCGCGTTGCTCACGGAGATATGATACCGGCGCATCAAAATGAATACCGCAATGACCATCGCTACCATAAACACGCCGGCAAAAATCTGCAGCGCTTTGACGAGTTTGTCATATTTGTTTTCCATTTGCATCCTCTCCTTTAAAAAATAGTATAGCAGAGCGGCGGAAAGATTGCAACCGGGAAAGGAGAATTTGTAAAGCTTTTTTATCCATGTTGCACAAAGTTAGCGAATGCTTTTTGAGAAAACTGTCTAATTCTTAAAAATGGCTTGCAATCTGATCTTTAAAATGGTATGATAAGCATGGTTTGTTCCGCATGCGGAATGGATCGCAATTATAATGGAAAGACAGGGATCAAAAGCATGCCATGCAAAACAATATTTCCGATGGATTGTTCTGCAATCGTTTATCCGTACTTCGCGACGGATACCATAAATCATTCCTTTACCATGGAGGTTGATCTCGACCGCGACATTGAGCCGGATCGCCTGCTGCGTGTGGCGCAAAAATTCTGCGAACGGTTTCCCACATTGTTCGTGCGCCTGTACAAGGACAAATTCGGCTACAAACTCGAACATGTGGAAGATGTAACGCCGTTTGTTATGTCGCGCCCGGATCTTCTGAACACACCGTATGATTTCAAAAACAACGAAAACCTGATCCGCATTACATACCGCGCCAACCGTCTGGCAGTGGAGTGTTTCCATTCGGTAACCGACGGCAGCGGCGCAATTACGCTGCTCAAATCGCTTGTGGCGGAATATTACCGTTCGCTGGGCGAGGATATCCCCTGCACATGCGGTGTGCTGTCGCCGGACGAGCCTGCGCGCAAGACAGAGATGGAGGACAGCTTCCGTACGCGCTATGTCAAGCTCAAGGGCGTTGAACGTACCGGAAAGAGCGCGTTCCAATTCAAATCCGACGGCCCGTTTGAAACATGGCACCAGACAGAAGTGAGCATGGATCTTGCGCAGCTCAAGCCCCTTGCCAAGGAAAAGGGCGCCACGATCACGGAATATCTGGCCGCTGTGTATCTGTATGCGTTTCACCAGACAGATGAGGGTCAAAAGGCCAAAAAGCCCATCATTCTGTCCGTGCCGATCAATCTGCGTCCGTTGTTCGAGTCCGAGACGCTGCGGAATTTCTCGCTGTATTTTTATGCATCCGTTCCTCGATCCGCCCATGTGACATTTGACGCTGTTTTGGAAAATGTCAAACGTGAATTCAAGGAAGGCACAGACAAAAATTTGCTGCAGCGCATGATCAGTACCAATGTCGCACAGCAGGAAATGGCGCTGTTCCGTGCGCTGCCGCGCGGAATCAAGCGCACGTTGCTGCGGGTGGGCGGCGAACTGTGCGGCGAGCGTCTGTTCACATCCACGCTGTCCAATCTTGGTATCTTTAAGCTGCCGGAAGAACTGATTCCGCATGTCAAAGCGTTCCATGCCGTGCTTGGTCAAGTGCCGAAAAACCACATCCTGACCACGGCCTACTGCTACAACGGACGGTTGGGAATGATGTTCTCCTCGCGCCTTGCCGGACGCGAAATCGAAAACAATGTCCGCACTTTCCTCGAGCATCGCGGCGTGCAGACGACCATGACAGACAACAATTATTGATGGATTTTCAGCCTCTGCATTGCCGGAGGCTGTTTTTCTGGAGGGAAAATGCTTTTTTCAAGTCTTATTTTTTTGGTGATTTTTCTGACTGTCGTACTGTTCGGCTATTATGTGGTGCTGCGCAAGTGGCGCCCGGCACAGAATGTATTTCTGCTGCTCGCATCGCTGATTTTTTACGCATGGGGCGAGCCGAAGTTTGTCGTGATCATGATCGGTTCCATCGCGTTCAACTGGCTGATGGGACTGCTGGTCGACAGGCACCGGGAGAAAAAAGCGCTTGCGCGGTTGTGGATCACATTGGATGTGGCGGGCAATCTCAGTGTGCTGTTCATTTTCAAATACCTGATGTTTGTGCTGCAGAATGTCAATTCCATTTTCGGCGCGTCGCTTCCGGTGCCGCAGATTGCGCTGCCGATCGGCATTTCCTTCTTCACCTTCCAGGCCATGTCCTATGTGATCGACGTGTACCGTCAGGACGGCGAGGTGCAGAAAAATCCGCTGTATGTGGGGCTGTATATTTCCCTCTTTCCGCAGCTGATCGCCGGGCCGATTGTCCGTTACCAGACTGTTGCCGACGAGATCCGCGACCGCCGCGAGACATGGGCGGATTTTTCCGAGGGGGTCCACCGCTTTCTTGTGGGCTTTATCAAAAAAGTTCTGCTGGCCAATACTATGGGCGTGATTGCCGACGGCGTGTTCGACAGCCAAACGCAGGTCTGTGCGGCCGCTTCCTGGCTGGGTCTGATTGCCTATACGCTGCAGATCTACTTTGATTTTGCCGGGTATTCCGACATGGGGATCGGTCTGGGGCGTATGTTCGGATTTCATTTCCTCGAAAACTTCGATTATCCGTACATTTCCACATCCATCACGGAATTCTGGCGGCGCTGGCATATTTCGCTCGGGACGTGGTTCCGGGATTATGTGTATATTCCGCTCGGCGGCAGCCGGGTCAAAAAGCCGCGCTTGGTGTTCAATCTTTTCGTTGTGTGGGCGCTGACGGGAATCTGGCACGGGGCGAACTGGACGTTTGTCCTTTGGGGTTTGCTGTATTTTGTGCTGCTGACATTCGAGAAGCTGACCGGCGTCACGAAAAAGCTGTCCGCCAAAGGATGGCTTCCGCTCAAGTATATCTATACCATGGTGTTTGTCTGCCTCGGATGGCTTGTGTTCCGTGCGGAAAACCTTTCCGCGGCCGCGGCGTATTTCAGGAATATGCTGTCTGTCGGTGTGCCGATGCTGGACGATACATTCTGGTATTACATCGACAATTACCTTGTGTATCTTCTGGCAGCCGGCGTGTTCGCATTGCCCGTCGCACCGTATTTGCGCAAAAAGGTGGATGCGCTGCCCAAAGTTCCGCGCATTGCCTGCGACAGTTTGTACGTTGTCGGTTTGTTTGTGCTGTTTTTGGTTTCTGTAGCGCATATCGTCAAAGGTTCCTATAACCCGTTTATCTACTTTAACTTCTGAGGAGGCGGATAGGCTTGAAGAAAATATGCGCGTCCGTGTTTCTTCTTCTGTTGTGCGTACTGTTTTGCGGGACGCTTTGCGGCGGATATGTAAGCAGCCTTTTGCAGGTTGCCGACGGTTACGGCGGGGGTCTGCGCGGACTGATTCTGACAGCGCTGGATAGGCAGGCTTTGTCAGAACGGCTGGATTGTTCGATAGCGTTTCATGACGGGTGGATTCACCTGTTCGGCGCGTCGCTG
>CAMOCU010000152.1 GCA_946610835.1 uncultured Clostridia bacterium
CTTGTCCCCGCCACGATCAGACAATCCGCCGCGCGGATCGCCGCCACAGCGTCCTCAATCACCTGACCGTCCAGCGACTCCTCGTACAGCACCACATCCGGCTTCCAGATTCCGCCGCAGCCGCAGCGCGGAATGCCGGGCGTTTCGAGCACAGCGGACAGCGGCGCATGTTTGCCGCAGTGCGTACAAGTGTTCTGCAACACGGATCCGTGCAGTTCCAACACACGGCGAACGCCTGCCTGCTGGTACAGACCATCGATGTTCTGCGTCACAACGGCGGAAAGCTTGCCTGCGCGCTCCAGCGCGGCCGCCGCATAATGCGACGCGTTCGGTTTCGCATCCGGATAAACCATTTTTGTGCGGTAGTAGTCAAAAAAGATGTCCGGATGCTGCACAAAAAATGTATGGCTGAGAATCGTTTCGGGAGGGTAATCAAAACTTTTTTCCGGTTTCTGATACAATCCGTTTGCGCTGCGGAAATCCGGAATGCCGCTTTCTGTGGAAACGCCCGCTCCGCTGAACAAAACAACGCGGCTGCTCTGCTCAAGGATTTGCTGTAATGTCTGTGCCATAGCCTGCCTCCGTCAAAAAAATTGTGCGCAGCTGCGCAAGAGAACGCACACGGTACGTTTCCGCACCGTTTTCAGCCGTTCCGTCCGGGTCGATCCAGCAAGTGTCGATCCCGGCACGCACGCCTCCGGCAATATCCGCCGCGCGTGAATCGCCCACCATCAGCACCTTTTTGCGCGGCGGATCGCCCGCTTCGTGCAAAACGCGGTCAAAAAACAACTTGTCCGGCTTGCCGGCGCCGACCTCCTCGGATACAAAGATGCCTTGCATATAAGCGTCGAGACCGCTGCGTTTGTAGCGGCTTTTTTGTACGCGGGCAATACCGTTGGTCGCGACATACTGCCGCACGCCCATCTCCCGCAGCGTTCGGCAGAATTCGATGGCGCCGGGCATGGTATAGGCAAAACGGGAAAGATGGTCAAGATACACATCGTTAAACGCGCGACCGTCCAGATCAATTCCGAACGCCGAAAACAAGCGCACAAAGCGCGTGTCGGTGATTTCGCGCTGCGCAATCTCGCCGCGGTTATCCCGCGCCCAAAGGCCGTCATTGATCCGATGATACGCCGCGAGAAATTCACCGTCTGCAGGCAATCCGTTTTGTTCAAACGCCGCCTGCAGCGCATCCGCTTCCGACCGCCGGAAATCCAACAGCGTCTGATCCGCATCCAGCAGCACAACCTCATACCGTTTCATCCCGCGCGCCCCTTTCCTGTGTGAGAAGAGTATAGCACAACCGGACAAAAAATGCAATCACTCGACCACGATCACAAGCGCGGTGCGGTCATCCGGCGCGGCAAAATCTCCCGCCGAGGCGCCGGCGCAGATTTTCCGCGCAAGCGTGCGTGCACTGCCGCCGTCAAATTCGCTGAGTGCGCGCAGAATCGGTTCATCCCGTGTCGCACATGCGCCGTCGGACGCCATCAGCAGCACATCGCCCTTTTGCAGCGTTCGAGCCGTCTCGCGGAATGCGGCGTCCGGCAGGATACCGATGGGCAGACACGGCGTTTCGATGCGCTCGGTACGGCCGTCCCGGGCAAGGTAAGACGCGGCTGCGCCGGCCTTATAAAAGACCGCTTTGCCGGTGTACAGATCCACCTGCAGCGCATCCATCGTGGAAACAGATTCCGTATCCTCCCGCAGCAGCAGCGCGGTATTCACTGTTCGCAGTGCGCATGCAAAACTCAATCCTGCCTGCAAAAGTGAGGCAAAAATTTCCGCTGTTGCCTGCGCGTCCGCCATGGCGCTCTCCCCTGTCCCCATGCCGTCACACAGCAGAAATGTCTGCCGTCCCTCGCGGGCAAATGTGAGAAAATAGTCGCCGCAGCATTTTCCGTCCGCCGCAATCTGCGCGGTGCCTGTGCGCAGACAAAATTTTGCCCGCTGCGCAAAATGCCAATGCAGCGCGTCACCTGCGGAACGCACTGTCGGCAGATCAAACGTACAGCCGCAAACGCCGCCCAATTCCCGTGTCAGCGCACTTTTGCGCACAGGTTCCGCCAGCGGATCCGTCACAACAGTCAGCGCGCGCCGTTCCCCGGCGCTTGTGCAGATCGCGGAACGAACCGGCACGCCGTAACTGCGCAGCACTCTGCCTGCCGCAGCGCTCTCTTGCGGAAGCGTCAGCTCGCGTGCAGGAAGCGTTTGCGCCGCGTCCGCCAAAAGATCGGACGCGGCATCGAAAGGATCTGTCCCGATCCATTCCGGAATACCGGAACTCGCATAGGGCGACTGGCTGCTTTCCTCATAGGCCTGAATACACGCCGCACAGAGCATATTGCGCCGCCGGCAGGATCGACCAAGCGTTCCCGGCAGCGCATCCGTATCCAAAAACTGCTTTTGCTGCAAACATACAAACGCTTCGCGCAGGCAATCCGGAACATCGGACGACGCATCCTTCCAACACACGTCCTCTCCGGCACAATCGGCGCAGGCAAGTTCCCGCGCGCGGCGGATCATGGATGCGGTTCCGGGCACCTTTCCCGCCTGCAGCTGGCGGCGAATCAGCTGCGGTGTGATTTCCGATACGGCGCGCGACGCGGCGCGCAGGCGCATACGCGCGCCTTCATTTTGTCGGTCGGTCTGCAAAGAAGCGCCGCCGAACGTATCGCGCAGCGTTTGCAGCACAGAAGGCGGCAGCAGACAAAACAGAGCGCACGCAGCAGCGCTTTCGGCAAAGACGGCCACGGCTTCGCTCTGCTGTGTCAGCAGCGGAAACAGCAGAGCAGTCAAAAGAAATCCGACAGGATGAAGCAGCCTGTGCCGCCGCCCCAACAGCCCGGCCGCTAAACCGCCGATTCCCATACAGCACGCAACACCGGGAACCGCGCAGGCAATCTCCAGCGCACCGCCGCACAGCAGTCCCGCTACACCGCCGCCCACTTCCCAAAACAGAGCGGACGCCAGCAGCACCGCCAGCGCACCGAGGATGCGCGCGGGCACGAACTGGCCGAAATGAAACATGCACAAACCCGGCAGCAACGCACATATGCCCGCAAGCAAAGTGAGAGATTCGCCGCTGTCCAGCGGCACCGTGCGACGCAAAGCACGCCGGAGCATAAAACACCGCGCATAAAAAAAGCCCGCACCGAACGCAATCACGCTGTCGCAGAACAGCAGCAGCACGCCGCTGAGATAAAATCCACCTGCAAGCAGCGTTGTAAATCCCGTTGCCGCTGTGCAGAGCATGGCAGTCCCTGCCGCGGCAGCCGGCGTTTCCCGCGTGCGCGTGATGATACGCAAAGAAAAGGAGATCACAGCACAGCAAAGCAGCGCGGCGGCGGCTGTACAGCCGGAAAGAAAATCCGGGCTGAACACCAGCGCACCCGCCACTGCTCCGGCGCAGGCTGTGGCAAGATACCCGTTTTCCGCCGCCGCAACAAATGCAATCGCCAGCGACGGCAGTCCGCCGAATAATCGCGAGGCGGCAAGAATTCCGCCAAGCGCAAGACATAGCGTCTGCCGCAAAGCAAACCGCACGGCATATGGAATCTTCGCCCGAACCCTTTCTGCACGTTCCATAGTTTTTCCTCCTGAATGGCTTGGATAGAACCAGTATACGCCGGGGAACAGGCTTCATTTTGTCGCAATCGGCGGGGCGAAGGATGCGGAAAGAGACAATCAAAAAAATTTTTTCATCTTTTTTGATTTTTATCTGTCATTTCCTGTAGTTATGTGTTATAATAACATGAAGATTTGTTTCAATAATCGTTTAACAATCAAGGAGAGGCTGATATGGCAGAAGAAAACGGCGGCAAAAACGATCTGATCGTCGGTCGCAACGCAGTACTGGAAGCGCTGCAGAGCGGCCGCGCCATCGACAATGTGTGGGTTGCGCGCGGCGAGCGCAGCGGTTCGATCGGAAAGATCCTGCATTTGTGCCGTGACAAAGGCATCGTTATCAAAGAAGTGGACGAAAAGAAACTTTCTTACGCCTGCGGCCATGCAAGCCATCAGGGGATCGCCGCCTTTACTGCTGCCCATGCTTACGCTGAGGTCGAGGACATTTTTGCTCTTGCTGCCGCGCGGGGCGAACAGCCCTTTATCCTTGTGTGCGACGCACTGGAAGATCCGCACAATCTCGGCGCAATTCTGCGCTCCGCGGAAGCTGCAGGCGCACACGGCGTAATCATTCCCAAGCGGCGCTCTGTTTCGCTCAGCTTTACCGTGGCTAAAACGTCCGCCGGAGCGCTGGAATATGTGCCCGTCGCCCGTGTGCCCAATATTCCCGCGCTGCTGCGGGATCTCAAAGCACGCGGTGTGTGGATTTATGCGGCGGATATGGAC
>CAMOCU010000153.1 GCA_946610835.1 uncultured Clostridia bacterium
CACAAGTCGATACACAGGTTCAGCGCAAAAAGGCGCAACGCATTGCGCGATCGCCGGGCCGCTTGTGTCCGTATGCGTTCCGGCCGCGCAACGGTCGCTGACGCATACAATTCCGATTTTCATTCCACATCACCATTTTTATCATAGCATATCCTCCCCTGTTATGCAATACGTTTGCAGAATTAGATTGATTATAAAGAAGTTTTATGCTACTATGGATACAGAATACGCTGCGAAGGGACGTCGGATATGCTGCAAGTCGTAACCAAAGAAAAAGCCGTGCAATGCGTGCGCGCATTCGCATACTGCGCCGCGCCTTTGACAGAAACGGTCTGTCTGCCGCAAGCGTGCGCGCGTGTGCTCGCTTGCGATGTGCGCGCCGCCGGGGACGTACCGGCGTTTGACCGGGCGACGATGGACGGATACGCCGTCTGCGCTGCCGATACGTTCGGCGCAAGCAGCTCGACGCCGTCACAGCTGGAAATCGCCGGCGAGGTCATAATGGGGAAAGCCCCTGCCTTTTCGCTGCGGCGCGGACAATGCGCGAAGATCCCGACCGGCGGAATGCTTCCTGCCGGTGCGGACACCGTCGTCATGGTCGAGCAAACCGACGAAGCTGAAGGGCTTTGCCTTATCTACAAATCCGCCTTTCCGGGCGAAAATGTCACACATCGCGGCGACGACATTGCCCGCGGCACGGCTGCGCTGAAAAAAGGCACGCGCCTGCTGCCGCAGCACATCGGCGTGCTTGCCGCGCTTGGGCAGCGCGACGTTTCCGTCTATCGCAAACCCGTTGTGGCGGTGATCTCCACCGGCAACGAGATCGTGCGCAGCGACCCTGCCGCCGGGCAGGTGCAAGACATCAACAGTGATCTTTTGTGCGCGCTGCTGACAGAATACGGCTGCACACCGTTTTTCGGCGGCGTTGTACACGACGACCGCGCCGCAATTATGGAAGCGGTTCGTCATTGCCTTTCCTGCACGGACGCGGTGCTGCTTTCCGGCGGCTCCTCGGCAGGCACGCGGGATTTGACTGTATCCGTCCTGCAGGCGCTTGGCGACGTATTCTTTCACGGAATCGCCATGAAACCGGGCAAGCCGACGATCTTCGGCACAGCGGACGGGAAACCGGTGTTCGGTCTGCCGGGTCATCCGCTTGCGGCATTTTTCGTTTTTCGTCTGATCGTGTCGGAATACCTCGATGCGCTGCACGGCGTACCGCAAAAAAAGGCAATGCGCACCGCGCCCCTGTCGGTCAACGTCCCGTCTAATCACGGACGTGAGGAATACCTGTGCGTGCGCATTAACGAACGCGGCGAGGCCGTTCCGCTGCACACAAAGTCCGGAATCATCTCCGTGCTGTCTGCTGCGGACGGGTTTATCCGCATTCCGCGCAACACGGAAGGTATGGACAAGGGCACAGTCGTGGAGGTATACGACATATGAAACACAACTACCTGAATAACCTGCCGCTTAGCGAGGCGAAGGCACTGTATGCGGCACATCTGCGAGCATCCGGCTTTTCCGCGCCGACAGAAACGGTTCGCACCGCGGACGCGAACGGACGTATCCTTGCAAAAGCCGTATATGCAAAAATCTGCTCTCCGCACTACAATGCCTCGGCGATGGACGGCATCGCCGTGCGCGCAGCGGATACATACTCCGCCAGCGAACATGATCCGCGCACACTCACGCGCGGGATGTTCCGCGTCGTGGACACAGGCGACCCGATTCCGGACGGCCTCGATGCGGTAATCATGGTCGAGGATCTGATCGACGCCGGAGACAGCGCGTATACGATCCTGTCCGGCGTGCACCCGTGGCAGAACGTGCGGCAGGTCGGCGAGGATATCTGCATGGGTGACATGATCGCCCCGACCGGCACGGCGCTCACACCCGCGCTCTGCGGCGCAATGCTTGCAGGCGGCGTCACCGCGGTCGACGTGCTGCGGCGGCCTCTTGTCGGAATCATCCCGACCGGCGACGAGATCGTTCCGCCGACAGACGCGCCGAAGACGGGCGAAATCATCGAGTTTAATTCAACCGTTTTTCGCGGTATGCTTGAAGAATACAGCGCGGACGCAAAGCTCTATCCGATCACACCCGACAGTAAAGAGGCGATCCGTACCGCACTGCAAACGGCGCTGAGCGAGTGCGACGCCGTTTTGATCTCCGCCGGTTCTTCTGCCGGACGCGACGACTATACGAGCGAGATTGTCGCGTCTCTCGGCACGGTACTCGTCCACGGTCTGTCGATCAAGCCCGGAAAGCCCGCCGTACTGGGCG
Source organism: uncultured Clostridia bacterium (assembly GCA_946610835.1). Classification (GTDB taxonomy): domain Bacteria; phylum Bacillota; class Clostridia; order Oscillospirales; family Acutalibacteraceae; genus UBA1425. Next base: position 2,287 of record CAMOCU010000153.1, read on the forward strand.
AAGCGCAGGGAAAGCCTGTGATCGGTCTGCCGGGCTATCCGGTGTCGGCAATCGTCGTGATGCGCGAGATCGTTTCCGGTGTGCTTGCGCAGTGGTACGGCAAGACGCAAAACACGCAGGAAACGGTGCAGGCCATTCTCGGCAGGAAGATTGTCTCCTCCCTGAAATATACGGAATACGTGCGCGTCGCGCTCGGCAGGCGCAAAGAGAAACTGCTCGCTTCTCCCCTTCCGCGCGGCGCAGGCGTCATCACAAGCTTTACGAAAGCGGACGGTATTCTGACCGTACCGCAAAACCGCGAAGGGTATGAAGCCGGCGAATCGGTTCCCGTCCGTTTGCTGCGTCCGGCTGCTGAAATCGAACAGACACTGATCGTGACCGGCAGCCACGATCCGCTGATTGACGAAGTGGCCGATCTTCTCGCGCAAGCCGGCGCGCCGTTTTGTGTCAGTTCAACGCACGTCGGCAGTATGGGCGCGATCTATGCGGTCAAGGGAGGACTTGCGCACATGGGTGCAATCCACCTGCTCGACGATGCCGGGCAGTACAACGAAAGCTATGTGCGCAGGTTTTTTCCGGACGGCGGCGCCGTAATTGAAAAAGGCGTCAGCCGCGTGCAGGGGCTGATGGTCGCCAAGGGCAATCCGCTTCATATCCAATGTTTTCAGGATATCCGAAATGTGCGTTACGTCAACCGCCAGCGCGGTGCGGGCACACGCATCCTGTGCGACCATCTGCTGCGTGAAAACGGGATGGATCCTTGCACAATAAACGGATACGACAACGAAGAATACACACATACCGCCGTGGCGGCGCTGATCGCGGCAGGCAATGCGGACGCAGGTCTTGGTATATATTCTGCGGCCGGGATGTACGATCTCGACTTTATTCCGATCTGCCGGGAAACATACGATTTTCTGATCGCCGAAGACTGCGCGGATGAGCCGATGGTACGCGCGTTTCTGGACACTTTACGTTCCGCGCCGTGCAGAGAACGTCTGATGCGCATGGGCGGATACAGCTTGGAGGATTGAAATGCTCACGCACATCAACGAAAAGGGCGAGGCCGTTATGGTCGACGTCGGAGAAAAGCCCGTAACACAGCGAACGGCAGCTGCATATGCTCGTATACGCATGCAGCCGCAAACGCTTACGGCGCTGCTGGCCGCCGATCTCAAAAAGGGCGACGGGCTGGCCGCCGCACGAATCGCCGGCATACAGGGCGCCAAACAGACAAGCAGTCTGATCCCGCTTTGCCATATCCTCCCGCTCGAAAGCGTAACGGTCGATTTTGAGCCGGAGAGCAGCTGTACACTCGGCATTGTCGTGCGCACCAGATGCACGTATAAAACAGGCGTCGAGATGGAAGCGCTGACCGGCGCATCCGTCGCTGCGCTGACCATTTACGATATGTGCAAAGCGATTGACCGCGGCATGGTGATCGAGGAAATACGGCTTTTGGAAAAGCACGGCGGAAAGAGCGATTATCACTATGAAAGATAGCTTCGGCAGAAATATCACGTATCTGCGCGTTTCGGTAACGGAGCGCTGCAACCTGAACTGCATCTACTGCGGCAAAACGGACTGTGCGAAAAAAGAAAATGAACTGGCCGCCGGGGAGATTGCTGCGGCTTGCGCGGCGTTCACCCGTTGCGGCATTACGAAGATCCGCCTGACCGGCGGCGAACCACTCGTGCGGGACGACATCGCGGAAATTGTTGAGCGGCTGCACACGCTGCCGCTGCAAACACTCGCGCTGACGACGAACGGCGTCTATTTGAAGCCATGCGCCGCCGGACTGAAACGTGCCGGACTCGACAGCGTCAACATCAGTCTCGACAGCACCGACGGCAGCACCTACCGCAAGCTGACCGGCGCAGACGTTCTGCACCGCGTACTCGAAGGCGTGGACGAAGCGATGCGCGTCGGCCTGTCGCCGATAAAAATCAACGCTGTTCTGATGCGCGGCGTCAACGACAGCGGCGCGGCGGATCTGATCACGCTCGCCAAAGAAATGCCGATCGACGTTCGG
>CAMOCU010000154.1 GCA_946610835.1 uncultured Clostridia bacterium
CCGCTGATGATATGGCCGCCCGTGCCCATCACACCGCCGGAGAGAGCGCCGCCCAGGAAGCTCAGGGCCGTGTCGCCTGCCTGGTCCTTCAGGGCGCTGGCCAGTGCCTCGGCGTCCGTGATTTTTTCGCCGACCGTTTTCACGCCCGGTTTTGCGCCGGTTACATCTGGCACAACAGGAATCACCCAACCGCCCGACTGTATATCGCCGCCGTAGGTTGAACCTGCGCCGTCCTTGGGCGTTGCCGTGGTTGTCTCGGTCGGCTGCGGCTTCATGGGTGCACCGCCCCTTGTACGAGTCGTGTCCTCGTCCGGTACGTTTGCACCGCCGTAAATTTTTGTAGTTTGCGCGGGTTCGCCGTTTCCGTTCCACGCGGCTTCCCGGTTTCCGTTTTGAAACGGCGGAAAAACGACACGATCTTCGCTGACCGTCGAATCATCCGGTCGGGTAACGGCGGTTTGCTCCTCGACGACTCCGCCCGGTACAATCGGTTTGTCTGCTGTTTGGCTTTCGCCGGCTGCCGGTGCAATCGGTACGCTGCCTTTTTGCGCGGCAACGCCGATCCCCACACACAGCGCAATTGCGATCACGCCGACGCCTGCCGCAGTCAGCCGCTTGCGTCTCGTATTTCTCTGCGTTTCGTATGCGCCTTTTCTTTCCATGACGAGATCAAAAATTTCACTGTTCGTCTTCATACTCAAAACCATCCTTTCTGAGCTGCGATTTCAGCGCTTCGCGTGCCCGGCTCAGAAGAACCTTCGTATTGCCTTCGCTCTTGCGCAGGATCTGCGCAATGTCCCGAACCTGCTGGTTTTCAAAATACTTGAGCCACAACGCCGTGTAATACTCGTCCTTGAGCTTCTTCATGGAAGATGCCACGCGGCGGTTTCTCTCGTCTGTAATGTACTGCTCCTCCGGGGACGGCTTGTCCGCCGCTGTTTCGCGGATTTCTTCCATGCTTATGGTATCGTGCTTTTTCTGCCGTCTCAAATAGTCCGTTGCCGTATTACGGCCGATACAAAACAGCCACGTCTTGAAAGACGCTTTGCCGTTGTAGCGCGGCTTTTTGGTTGCCAGTTTCACAAAGGTTTCGATTGCCGCTTCTTCCGCGGCGTCCTCCTGCCCCGCAAAGGACAGGATAAACATCTGCAGCGGCATGCGATAGCTTTCGATCAGTTCTTTGAGCCCTGCATCGTCACCTTCCAGAAAACGGCGGTAGCTACTTGCACCGTTATCCATAGGCTTCTCCTTTCCGAAAGAGCGGTCTTCCTTTGCCCTTTCCCCTATTATACGCGCAAAACGCAAAAAAGGTAACAGTTAAACCGACCTTATCAGACGAAGAATTTCATTTTTCTCCGTTTTCTTTGATAATACTATAAAAAATGTACCCGATCCGCCCATGAGGGATTCAGATCGGGTACGTTTTTTACAGGGATCAATACCAGGGAAGCGCTGATTAAATCGGGGTGTACGAGGGGACGAGAGATTTTTTCGACAGATTGTACAAAAAATCTGCCGGCTTGCTGACGCAAGGCAAGGATTTTTGGTGCAATATGGCGGAAAAAGATCCATTCCTTCGTGCGCATCGGATTTAATCAGTGCTTCCCCAGATAAAGCCGAACAGGAAAATGCGGATCAGCCACTGCCACCAGACATAGCGCACGGTGAGTGCACATGCGGCCTGCACCGTGCGGCCGTCGCCATGGGCGGCGGTTACGGTAATGACCGCTGTTCCGGGCGCCTTCGCTGTAACTTTACCATCCGCATCCACGTCCGCGATCTGCGGCGCGGAGGACACAAAGGACAATTCTGCGCCGCTGTCCGCCGTAACAGGCAGCACGAACGACTCGTACACACGCGCCTTTTTTGTTTCAGGCACGTAGATTTCCGCTTTTTTCTCTGTCTGCTTCCAGAGCACGACCTGCGTCTTTTCCACAGAATAGGATGACAGCCAGCCGTTCAGAACGAGTGAATCGCCGTTGACTCTGGCCGTGCCGAGATCGCCGTGCAGCGTTACAGTATCGCCCTGCATCGAATACAGATCGGAAATGGTTTCCACCGTGTCGAACGCCATGTTGCCGGAAACGGTAACCTTGACCGTATAGGCGTATTTCCCGCCGGCAAACGCAAGCTCGATATCAAACCGCACGCTGCTTTCCATCGCGTCGACATAGCGTGTATACGTGCCGGTGTATAGGCTGCCGTCGAGCGTATCCAGCGCAGATGCGCCAAAGCAGAACTCGCCGCCGATCAGAAACAAACACAGGCAGAGTGCGGTCATTCTACGGATTGCTTTCATAGAGTATTCCCCCTCATCCATATGGTTTTCAAAAAATATACGATCCTGTGCAGCACACGCAGAATGTTCCCGAAAACGCCGGAATGCGTTTTACCGCACAGCGGGCATGCGTTCGGGTCGGTGATCGTCACTTCAATGGGATCGGAAACCTGCATTTTATACCGCTTCGTTGCCTCAGCGGTCACATAGATCTGCGCTTTTCCGGCGGTTTTCGGCGTTACGATACCGTCCGGCGTTATATCCAGCACAGGGTTGTCGTTCGTCTGGAACCGAAGCGTACCGTCCCCGCGGGACAATGCAGCTTTGATCGGAAACGATGCGCCGAGCGGCTTTACAATCTGCCTTTGCGGCAGCTCGATACGCTGCGTGCCGCGGTCAACGATGATCTGCACCGTTCGGCATGTCTCGGCAAACGATGGCGTTGCGGACGCGGTGACGGTAAGAGAACACGTTCCGACGCCGACAATCTCTGCCGTAGTGCCGATAAGCTTTACCACATCGGCCGTATCCGCTGCAAAAGAAATCGTACCGTCGCCGCGTTTCAGGTGCGCGGAAAGCGAAAGAGATTCGCCGGCATGATCCATAGACGTGTGCAGTACCGCTGTTGTGTCAATGACCTGATGGCTGAAATCATCCGTCTCCTGCACGCCGTAGCCGGACAAGTCCGCGTATCCGTAGCCGAAATCCGCATCCTTTCCGCTTGTGCCGACGTCCACCGAATTGTCCTGCAATACCGTGTACACATCCGCCTGCCCATACTGCGGGTGACGCAGCTTGATGCACGCTGCCTGCGCCGCCAGAAACGGCGTGGCCATAGACGTACCGGACGCCGTGCGTGTTTCTGTTTCGCCGCCGATCCATGCGCTGCGTATGTTGCGTCCCGGCGCGGCAAAATCGAGCAGCGCGCCGGAATTGGAAAAGTCCGAGCGCACATACTTTCCGTTCTGCACCTCCAGGGAGCCGACAGAAATTGTCCATGCGCTCGACGCCGGGAAGCTTTTGGACACGTCGCCGTACTCATTTCCCGCAGCCGCCGCAACCACACATCCGGACTAAACTGCACGACGGAATGTGCGGTTGGCAAGCTCCGCCTCTTCCGCGGCGAGCATACCCTGCCCGAGACTCAGATTGACAACATCCGCGCCATGTTCGACCGCATGATCGACACCCAGCAGAATGGTCAAAAGCGATGCATTTTTATCCGCGTCAAACACACGCACAGCCATAATCCTGACCTGCGGCGGCGTATTCTGCGTGATGATTCCGGCAACATGCGTGCCGTGTCCGCCCAGATCCGCATAGGCGGAAGGATTTGCGGTTTCTCCGGCAAAGTTGACGCTGCCTTCCGTGTCGAGCCGATTCTTGAACCAGATATGCGCACGGTTGATGCCGCTGTCGATCACGGCCACGGTCGCTGAGCCCGGCCAATCCTTTGCCCGGCCGCAAAGCGTATCGAGGCCGAGCAGTTCACCGCCGTATGCCGGCGTGTCGGCGGACTGTGCGGGTACAGCAGAATGCTTCAGCTGTCTGTCCTGCACGGCCAGTGCGTTTGGGTTCTCCTGCCGTATCTGACACACGGCCGCTGCCGCTGCCGCAGGGTCAGCATATTCCAGCAGCGTGTAACCGCCGCGCCGATATGCATACGCCTGCTTCGCGCCAAATGTTTTGTCCGGATTTTCGTCTGTTACGACAAAACGCCCGACCTGACCGCTTTGCGTTTGTGCGGCAGCGCCGCGCTTCGCTTTCGCTGTCGATGCATGCAGCGTCTGCACGACCTGCGCGGCATCCGTCAGCAGTTTTACCGGTTTCTTCGCCGCGCAGGGCAATGTCAGCGGCCAAAAGCAAAAACAGGCAAGCAACCCGATCAGCCATCTGCGCATCGTATTCCTCCTTCATGAAAAAACCGGCGCAAAGCCGTTGCACCGGTTCTTCTTTTCCTTCGCTTCAAACGTTTTAAGGCAATACCGCACAATTGGGGTGTGCGGATTGCGAAGTAAGCTTTTTCG
>CAMOCU010000155.1 GCA_946610835.1 uncultured Clostridia bacterium
CGCGCCGCGCAGCAGCCGCGTTTTTTCTGCTCTTCGTGACGGCAGGGTGCTTTGGCATCCTTCGCTGGGCAGACGGCAGATTGCGCGCGCAGCTGCATGCGCTTGCTGCCGCGCAGGCCGCCGCGACACAGGAGCACGCCATGGCAAACGCTGTTCTGTCCGCGCTTTCCGGCGTTGAAACGCAATCGCTTGTCCATGTGCTGCAGAACAGTGACGGACAGGTCGTTTCTATCCAGACAGACGCGATTTCGGTCAACCGGCTCAAGGGGCAGATCGCACTGGCGGCCGGCGCAGCTTTGGCCTCGCCGCGCCATACGGTGCGCATTCCTTTCGGCTCGCTGACCGGACTGGATCTGCTTGCCGGACGCGGGCTCAAAATTCCCGTCCCTGTACAAACTGCCGGATTTGCGTCCGCGCAGATTCAAAGCGAATTTGACGACGCCGGAATCAATCAAACGCGGCATCGGCTGACGCTGAATGTGCATGCAGAGCTCACGGTTTCCATGCCGCATATGACCCGATCCCTGCCGATGCAGTACGACGTTTGTATTGCGGAAACAATCATTGTCGGAACTGTGCCGGATGTTTACGCCAATATGAATCATGGAGAATAATTATGGATTACGAAAATACAAAAAAACGCGCTGTCTATCTGCGTAACCTTTTGAACGAGTACAGCCGTCGATACTACGTACTGGACGATCCTGCCGTGGAAGATTCGGAATACGACGCGCTGCAGCGTGAACTCGCCGCAATCGAAACAGATTATCCCGACCTGCAAACGCCTGACTCCCCCACCGCGCGTGTCGGCGGCAGCGCATCCGGAATGTTTTCGCCGGTTGCGCACACGGTTCGCATGGAAAGTCTGCAGGATGCTTTCAGCGAGGAAGAACTTTGGGATTTTGACCGGCGCGTGCGCGAAACATTGCCCGTTGCCGAGTATGTTGTCGAACCGAAAATTGACGGCTTGTCTGTTTCTCTTGAATACGAAAACGGCATTTTCCGCCGCGGCTCCACACGCGGAAACGGCGATGTGGGCGAGGATGTAACTGCCAATCTGCGCACTGTGCGCTCCATTCCGCTGCGCCTGGCGCGCGAAATCCCGTTTCTCGAAGTGCGCGGCGAGGTCTATATGCCCAAAAAAGCCTTTGCCGAACTGCAGACACGGCAGGAAGAAAACGGGGACAAGCCTTTTAAAAATCCGCGCAATGCGGCAGCCGGTTCCCTGCGGCAAAAAGATCCGCGGATCACTGCAGAACGCAGTTTGGATATTTTTATTTTCAACATCCAGCGCATCGAAGGCGAAACGATCAGCGGCCACAAACAATCCCTGGATCTGCTGCGCGAGCTGGGGCTGCGGACGATTCCCGAATATACGCGTGTTCCCTCTATGCAGCAGGCGGTTGAATGCGTGCGTTCCATCGGAAAACGGCGCACAGGTTTGCCTTACGACATCGACGGCGCGGTTATCAAAGTGGACGATCTGCATTCGCGTGCGCTGCTGGGCAGTACGGCAAAATACCCAAAATGGGCCGTTGCGTTTAAATATCCGCCGGAGGAAAAACAAACGACGCTCACAGACATCGAAGTCGCTGTCGGCCGCACGGGCGTCCTGACGCCAACGGCCATTCTGGAACCTGTTCTGCTTGCCGGAACAACCGTCGGCCGCGCCACGCTGCACAATCAGGATTTTATTACCGAAAAAGATATTCGACTGGGCGACACGGTGACCGTTCGCAAGGCAGGCGATATTATCCCGGAAATCGTATCTGTCTGTGCGCACGCACCGCAAAGCGTGCCCTATCGCCTGCCGGAATGCTGTCCATCCTGCGGAGCGAAAGTTGTGCGCGAGGCAGACGAAGCCGCTGTACGCTGCGTCAACCCGGAATGTCCGGCGCAACTGCTGCGCAATCTGATCCACTTCTGCTCCAAAGGCGGCATGGATATGGAAGGATTCGGCGAGGCAGTGCTTGAAAAAATGGTGGAAAAAGGAATGCTGCATACTGCCGCGGATTTATACCGCCTGAACAGCGCAAAAATTCAAGCCATCGAAGGCTTGCGCGAAAAAAGTGCGCAAAACCTGATCGACAGTGTGGAAAAATCCAAATCTGCCGGTCTGGAAAAATTGCTTTGTGCGCTCGGCATCCGTCATGTGGGCGAAAAGGGCGCCAAGCTGCTGGCGGCACACTTTGGCGATATAGACGCGATCCTTGCCGCGAGCGCCGAAGACATCGGCCGGATCGACGGTTTCGGCGGCGTGATGGCGCAAAGCGTCGCGGACTATTTCGCGCTGCCCGGCACAACAGATCTGCTGCATCAGCTGCGGGAAAGCGGCGTACGGATGGCAGCGGCTCAAGCTGTGGAAGACCACCGCTTTTCCGGAATGACCTTTGTGCTGACCGGTACGCTTGAAACGCTTACGCGCACGCAGGCGAGCGCAATGATCGAGCGTTTCGGCGGCAAAGCTGCTTCCTCCGTTTCCAAAAAGACAACGTATGTTGTCGCGGGCGAAGCCGCCGGCAGTAAATTGCAAAAGGCGCAGTCGCTCGGCGTTCCGATCCTGACCGAATCGCAATTTTTGCAGATGTGTCAATAATTCTCCGCATACAGCGAAAACCCTTCGCGCGGCATGGCGCACACGGGACAGACCTGCGGTGCGCGAACGCCGCGATACAATGCGCCGCACACGCGGCAGATCCAATAGTTTTCCGTCGTCTTTTCAAAAGCGCTGCCGCTGCGAATGTTTTCCAGAAGCATGGAAAAGCAGCGGCATTGTGTGGATTCAATCTGTCCCAGTCCGCGGAAGAGTTCCGCAGTCTGCGGCAGATCCGCGTGAGCGGCTGTTTGCGCAAAACGCTCATACGGGCATTCGTGCAGACGCTGCACCATGTCGGCCAGCAGCGCGTCAACTGAAGGTATCTGACATCCGGAAGACAGTTCCACAAGCATTGCGCCGTGTTCGCGCGTGTATTCCCCTGCGCGCGCAAATAAATCCCCGATCTGCAAATATCCGGCCTTCCGAATCCAGAGCGCATACTGCGCCGCACGTCCGGACAACGCAAAAGCCCGTTCAGCGGCGGATTGTGTCATTTCACGGATCCCTGCGTCCGATTTTTGCATTTCAATCCCCCCTCTGCCCCATTGTATGCTGCGGCAGAATATTTCATACCGTGCCGGGAGGCCTCCTATGAAACCGGACAAGCTTTTTTACAAAACATTGCTGCGGTTGAGCGTACCCATCGCCGCGCAGAATGTGCTGACCTATCTTGTGGGACTCGCGGACAACATCATGGTATCGCGGCTCGGAGAAACGGCAGTCGGCGGCATTTATGTCGCCAACCAAATTACAACGCTTCTGCAAATGTTCACCACAGGCCTCGGCGCAGCATTGACCGTGCTTGCCGCGCAATACTGGGGCAAAAAAGACACGCAAAGCGTGTGCTCGATCGTCGGTCTTGGCTTCCGGATTGCACTGCTTGCCGGAATCGTATTGACCGTCTCTGTGGCACTGTTTCCGCAAAAGGCTGTCGGGCTGTTTACCACTGACCCGGGTACGCTTGCATCCGGCGTTGAATATGTCCGAATCGCCGCCTTTACATATGTGCCTTTTTGCCTGACAGCGGTGCTGATCTCTGCGCTGCGATGCGTTGAAACGGTGCGTGTCGGAACCTATACGGCGCTGCTGAGCCTTGTGCTCAACGTGCTGCTCAACACGCTTTTCATTTTCGGAAAACTCGGGTTTCCGCGTCTCGGCCTTTCCGGCGCCGCTTGGGCAACGCTGATCTCCAGAATAGCCGGTCTGCTGTTTTGCGCCGTATATACTGCGCGTTTTGACCGCAAGCTCGGCCTGCGCCTTAGGGAACTGCTCCGGATCGGCTGCCCCTTTGTACGCGACTTTTTGCGCTATGGTCTGCCGGTCATCGGCGGCGACCTGCTTTGGGGGATCAATATGGCCGTGCAGGGCGGCATCATCGGACGTCTGGACACAGTTTCAATTGCCGCCGTAAGTGTTGTGAACACGCTGTTCTCTGTTCTGACAGTGGGACTGTACGGCACACGGGACGCATCCTCCATTTTGATCGGCAAAACCGTTGGCAGCGGCGCACGCGACAAAGTGATTTTGTATACTAAACGTCTTGAATGCGTTTATGTTTTGCTGGGACTGCTCACTTCGGGCATCGTCCTTGCCGCGCGTCCTTTCATTCCCGCTGTGTTCCGCGGACTGGACGCTGAAACGGTTGCGATGGCACAGCGGCTGATGCTGGTACTGGCGGTCACC
>CAMOCU010000156.1 GCA_946610835.1 uncultured Clostridia bacterium
GCTCTTGGCAAACACCTGTCCGACCATGTACAATGTTCGCGTGGAAAAACGCCGCGCCAATCGGTTGTAGTTTGCAAAACCAATCGGCTGGAAGAAGAAGGACGGAATCCCGGCAAACGTTTCAAATGTCGTCCAGTTGAGCACCTGACGATAGTAATCATTGGTCGTCAATCCCGTGCCGAACGAGCCGAGCGCATTGGAGATCATATAAATGAGTACCGGTCGATTGCTCAGAACAATGCGCAAACTGTCACGCACACGCGGGCGCTCCATCTTTTGATGTACGCGTTCCTTGGCAATGGAGGCGTACCATGTAAAGACAATTCCCGCGGCAACCGCCGTCAACGGCCCGACAATGAGCATGGAACGGCGGATCATCTGGTCAGTCGTACGCTGCTTGGCAGAATGTACAATACCGTTTTTGATAAAGTCCAGCATAAACTCAATTGCGATGTCCGGCAGTTTTGAATAGATGATGTTGAAATAACTGGACACCGCCAGCAGCCGTCGTCGGTCGGACGGATACGGCGTTATCGTGGACAGATATCCATCGATAGACACTGAACGGATATTGCCGAGAAATTCAATCGTCATGTCCAACAGAGCGTATAAAAGAAACTTCGGCAGGTATTCAAAGTTATCCGTATGCGCCTGCGAAAAGAACAACGGCATAAACCAATACATTGTGGCTATGAGCGCATACGGCAGGCCGCCGACAAACAGATACGGAACAAATTTCCCCCAGCGTGTACGCGTTTTTTCAATGATCGCACTGACCAGAAAGTCGTCCACAATATCCCAGATGCCGGCAAATGCATTATATCCCGACTGCAGCCGCAGGCTGATCTTCAGGATACTGTCCACGAACAGATCTTTGTGCCCGTCTATGTTGAAATCCCGGCTGCCGTCAAATAGCATATACCCGAGCGTCTGCTTGCGCGAGAGCACGCGCCGATCAACATCCACAAGCTCCCGCAGTTGTGCATTGACACGACGAAGCTCCGCAGCTTCTCCATTTTCAATGGTTTTTACAGCCATATTCTCCCCCCTTAACGGCGTGCAGCGCGCTTTGCGAGCGCTTGCGCTTCTTCTTCGGCCGCCTTCCGCCGCACTTCTTCCTGCATTGCCGTGAGCGCCGCGACCATTTTTTTGCGAATTTCCAATTCAGAAACGCCCTGCGCCTTCATATCAAAGTATTCGTCGCTTGGCAATCCTCCGATGTAACAGACGGTATGCTTGATCGGCAGCCTGCGCACAGGCGGAAGAAGATTGTAAACAAGGATCACAGCAAGAAGGAAAAGATAGATATACGCGCCAAGCAAAAGTGTTCCGGCGCGCAGAGCAAAATTGACAGCAGATGCGGCAGCCGTGCCGAGAAGCAGAAGATTTAAAATCAGATTTCTACCCTTGCCGTGTTTGCCCAACGACATCGGCAGGCAAATCAGGCATACAAGCCACAGTACGACGCTCAGCGCCAGCAGCACCAGCGACAGCGTGAGCGCATCGCCTGAAAGCGCGTTTTTCACCACGCCGTCGAAACTGTTTTCGGACAGATAACGGTAAATGCCGATCACATTAAATGACGCGCCAACCGAACGAGACAGACGGCCGAGCGGCAAAAACAACGCCGCGATCGGCAGCGCCGACAAGACAATCCGCACAATCGCCAAAGGGGAACCGAAAAAAGCCGCCTTTGCGCGGTCAATGCGCGGCTGACTGTGCGCATGCTCGATCTCGGCATATTCTGTTTCGGCAAGCATTCGGTCATTGGAATTGTAGTAAACCACATTGACGCCGCAGTACGGACATTCCGGCCGCCAGTGATACAGGCGCAGTGTTTTTCCGCATTTCGGACATTGTGTCATGCGAAGGCCTCCTTTTCCCTGAGAAGATAGATTCGCTTTCTTGTAACAAATTCGTGCAAAATCTGCAACATTCTTTTAAAAAAACTTGTTCCGTCCTATAAAATATGGTACGATAAAACTCGGAATTTTTCTTTTGCGGAGGAAGAAGTATGAAATCGAAACAGCCAATCGTATTTGTAACAGGCATTGGGCAGACATGGACATCGCTGCGCGGTGATATGCAGCATCGCTGGAATCTATTTGCCCGTGATCCTTCTGTTGTTTTTGGCCGCATGCCGATGACCGAACGTGCGCAGCTTCTCCGTACAGCGGCGGAAATCACGCGGTATCTGCTGGGCGGACGGGCAGTCGATCAAAAGCAGCTGCAGCGTGCGCTGACAGCCATTCTGCGGTTTTGTCGTGTGGACGATGCAGGCAATCTGCCGAACGAAACGGTTGTGCACATCTACGGCGCTCGCAGTTTTGACGAATTGTCCCGAATACATTTTTATACGGGCGAACCCACGAGCGATGTACGCGAGAGCCTGCTGGATCGTCTGTTGCGGGACGTCCCGTGCCGCGATTTCATGGCACAATACGGCGCAGAAAACATGTACTGCTTTAACTATTCGCCTTTCACAGACATATATGCGGTTGCAGACGCGCTGCACGGAATGCTGCGTGCCGTGTTGAAAAACCGCCCCGGTGAAAAGGTCGTTCTGGTGCCTATGAGCATGGGCGCCGCTGTTACGCTTGCGTATCTGGACGCATATTACACGGCCGACGGCCCTGTGCAGGAAAACTATATCGACAGAATCGTTTCGGTGGTCGGGGCATGGGATGGCAGCGAAGGATTTGCCGACCTTCTTTTGGGGCGTGTGCATGCGCAGTGGAATACGCTTGTTTTTGAAGAATATCTTCCGAAACAAACAAAGCACCCTTGGCTGCTTCGGCGCCTCACCGCGCATCCCGAACGGGTCAATACACTGTTGCGGCAGCTTTTGGATGCGCTGCTGGACGGGATTCTGCTTCGCTCAAGCGCGTTCCTTGCGCTGGTTCCGCAGGGGCGATGGGAAGAAATGTATCCCTATCTTTTCTCCGATACGCGCTTTGCGCGAAACACAAGGCTGCCCTTTCTGCAAAGTCAGGCAGATCGCTTTATTCAAGCGCAAAAAAATCTGCGCGCGCGCATGCAGCAGCTGCACGACGCATGCGGCGTCTCGTTTGCATTCGTCGGCGGAACGGGTCTGCGGCCGGGAGAAGAAAGCAGCGATTTTCAATTCATGCGCTATCTGCATTGCGCAGACCGAACGGACACGGACGGCGTTTTGCAGCTATCCTCCTCCATGCCGTTTTGCATGGATTCGCCCGAAAGTTACGTGCAGGATTTTGCCGTGTTCGATCGCCAAATGCACGAAATCGGCTCCAATCCTGTTGCCATGCAGTATATTTTCGACCTGGCTTCCGGCAAGAATCACCCTGCTTGCGCGGCAAACAATGCGGATCCCGATACCATCTCGGCGGCACGATAAATATAGTCTTGCAGGTCATGCGTCGGCGTCGTTCTCCGCTGCTCCGGTAAAAGCGCTTTGTCCTTCGGCGCACGAAGTTATCCGAGCATGACAAACACAGAAAACAAGGGAAGCACTAATTAAATCCGATGCGCACGAAGGAATGGATCTTTTTCCGTCATATTGCACCAAAAATCTGCCGGCTTGCTGACGCAAGGCAATAGATTTTTGTGCAGCATGACGGAAACAGATTCAAGCAAGGCGTGCGCCGCGATTGGTGCGGTGTTGCCTTAATTACATACGATACGTAAAAACTTCATGGATTTCGTGATCGTAGCCTTCATAGAAACCGCTCGGCATACCGGCAATGATCCTTGCGCCGCGATTGTACAGCAAAAGAAATTCCCCTCGGGCGGCGTCAAACGTCAGCCCTTCAATTTCGCCTTGACGCTTTACATCATCAAACGTTTTTTCCAAAACGACTCTTCCTGTTTTCCGGTCTGCGCCGATTTCGATTCGATACATATGATCCGGCGCATTGTCGTCCGCATCTCCATCGTCACACGTTATGTACAAGTTCCCGTCATAACAGGCAACGCCCTGTATCCATTTCGGGCTTGGCTGCATCTGCAGTTTTCCTTTGTAATCACCTACAGAAAGGTCATACATGTACAGATAACTGCTGGTTTCATCCTCTATCCACGAAGACATATAGACGGTTTGTGTGTCGGGATCCACAGCGATACCGCTGCATTCCAACTGCCCCGTATCCGCACGGAACGGAAACACTCTTTTCAGTTCCAGCGTGTCGCCGTCATAAACCGCAACCTGAATGTTTTTCCCTTCTCCATCCATGAAGTACTCAACGCCGAGATACAGTTCGTTCTGATACACGTCAATATCGCCG
>CAMOCU010000157.1 GCA_946610835.1 uncultured Clostridia bacterium
AAAAAGCTTACTTCGCAATCCGCACACCCCAATTGTGCGGTATTGCCTTAAGAAAATGTCCGCAAAATGTGCGTTTGAATGAGCCGACCGCAGCCGGATCGATCCGCCGCAACGGTAAGTGTCGTTGCTTTTCAGGGACAGCAGAAAAGAAAAAGGCGAAAAATCGGACGGCGGCGTTTTTTATCCTGATCCGGAACGCCGGGATGCGATATGTCCAAAATTAACACTTGAAACATACGGCTGTATCTGTTATACTTACGGTGTATATTTATGTGCATTCAGGAGGAGAATTGCGGATATGCGGCTGAATTCAGACGCGGCTTTGCCGCAAAAAGAGAAAGCAGGCCTGCGGGCGATGCTGTCGGAAAACCGGTTTTGCGCGCTGGCTTTTTTCTGCGCGGCGGTGATTATGGTTCTGGTGTTTTACTGCTTCGACATGGTGCCGTTCGGGGATGTGACAATCCTGCGTATGGATTTATATCACCAGTACGGGCCTCTGTTTGCGGAGCTGTATGAGCGCGTTAAAAACGGGCAGAGCTTGCTGTATTCCTGGAACACGGCGCTGGGCGGATCGTTCCTCGGCAACTTCTTCAATTATCTTGCAAGCCCGCTGCTGGTTACGGTGTTTCTGTTTAAACATGTGGATGTGCCGGATGCAATTGCGCTGATGGTGCTGCTGAAGGCGTCGTTTGCGGCGGCATTCTTTACGTACTATCTGCGCAAATCTCACGGGCGCAATGACCATGTAACGGCGGCGTTCGGCGTGCTGTACGCGTTTTGCGGATTTTTCATCGCGTATTATTGGAACGTTATGTGGATTGACGCTATGGCGTTGTTCCCGTTGGTGATGCTGGGGCTGGAGCGGATCATGGACAGCCGCAAATTTTTGCTGTATTCCGTGACGCTTGCAGTCGTGATGATCTCCAACTATTACATGGCCATGATGGTCTGCATGTTCTCGGTGCTGTATTTTCTGACGCGGTATTTTGCAGTGTACGGCGGCGAGGATCGGATCGACCCGAAACACCGCCCGTTCAGCGTGAAAAATTCCAGATTCCTGACAAGCGGCTTGGTATTTGCGTGCGCATCCGTTTTGGCGGCGTCGCTGGCGATGTTTGCGCTGCTGCCGACGGTATTCATCCTGAAAAATTGCTCCGCAACGTCCGGAACGTTCCCGTCGGAGATGAAGATCTATTACGCGGTTTTTGACTTTTTGGCGAACCATCTTGCTTCGGTTGATCCGACAATCCGCTCGAGCGGCAACGACGTGCTGCCCAATGTGTACTGCGGCATGCTGACCATTCTGCTCGTACCGCTGTATCTGATCAACCGTTCCATTCGTCTGCGGGAAAAAGTCAGCTATGTACTGCTGCTGGCGGTGCTGTACTTCTCCTTTAATATCAATTACGCCAACTATGTCTGGCACGGCTTTCATTTCCCCAACGATCTGCCGTACCGATTTTCGTTCATGTATTCCTTTATTCTGCTGTGTCTGGCTTTCCGCGCGATTTGCCGGATCCGGGACTACACCGGGCGCGAGCTGCTGCTGTGCGGCATCGGCGTGCTGGGTTTCATCGTGCTGGTGCAGAAGATCGGCTCCAAAAATGTGTCGGACAACACGGTTCTTATCAGCCTGGCGTTTGCGTTTGTGTACACGCTTGTGCTGGCGGCGCTGCGCAGCAAACGCTTTCAGGCGGGTGCGATCGCGCTGCTGCTGCTTTGCTGTGTGATTTCCGAAGCGGCGATCGCCAATACGGACAATTACTCCATGAACCAGACCAAGGCAAACTACAGCGGCGATTACGAGGATTTTGCCGACGTCAAGGCAAAACTGGACAAGTTCCACGGCGGCAAAATGTACCGCATGGAGCTGTCCAATCTGCGCACGCGCATGGATCCGGCGTGGTACAACTATCAGGGTATTTCCACTTTCTCTTCCATGGCGCCCGAAAAGCTCAGCAATCTCCAGAGCCATCTGGGTATGTACGGAAACTACATCAACAGCTTTACCTACCATCCGCAGACCCCGGTCTACAACGCTATGATGGGGCTGCGCTATGTGGTCAAAAAGAAAGAGTCGACAGGACTCGAAAACGAGGATATGTACACATTGCGCGTGCAGAACAGCGTGTATGAGGCATATGAAAACAATTACTGCCTGCCGGTGGCGTTCTGTGTCAACGAGCTGGTGGAAAATTGGAACGACAGCGAGTCCAACCCCTTTGCTGTGCAGTCGGATTTCCTGCGGCGTGCGACATTTACGGACGGCATCTATACGCCGATGATCGTGCAGGATGTTTATTGCGACAATCTGTCGGATATTACGACGGACGAGCTGAGCGCGGGACATGCGGATCTTTCCAAAAAAACGGCCGGAAGCTACGCAAGCCTGACCGCGACGATCGAAGCGGTGATGACGCAGAACTGTTATCTGTATGTCAAGTCCGGCGCGGTCGACACAATTTACGTCAACGGCGACACACTCAACGAGACGCAAAGCATTGACGAGGCATATATTCTCGATCTGGGTAAGCTGGAAAAGGGCGAAACTGTTGAAGTGGAAATTCCGCTCAAGGACGACGCCGACACAGGTTCCGTAACGTTCCATGCCTGCGGTCTGGATCTCGATGCGTTCCGCGAAGCGTTCCGTACGCTGCAAAAAGGGCAGCTGGAGATCACCGAATTTACCGAAACGCATATCGAGGGCACGCTGACCGCGCTGCCCGGGCAGATTTTGTATACATCTATCCCGTATGATGCCGGCTGGCATATTTTTATCGACGGCCAAAAGGTCAGCCGCAAGGATTATCTGCGCATCGGCGACGCACTGCTGGGCGTACGCATCGGCGCGGGGCATCACGAGATCGCGATGGATTATTCGCCGGTCGGTCTGTTTGAAGGTGCGGCCGTTTCTGCGGCGGCGCTGGTGTGTCTGGTGCTCGGATTTATTCTTGCCGCACGCCGCCGCACGCGCAAAAATATTCTGCCGCAGACACCGGTTGTGACGATGCTGGAAGAAACGCCGGATACGCCGGAATATCTGCGCGCGGTATACGGCAGCGAAACACCGCAGGCGGGATTCGGCTTTGCTGATCCGTTCACCATTACGGAACAGCCGGATGAAGAGGTTATGGACGGGGCGCAGGACATTCCTGTCCGTCGCGATCCGCAGCGGGAGAGCGTTTCCGCTCCTTCCGATCCACAGCCGGACGACACAGCGCCGGATTCACCGGATGCAGCTTTATCATAATAAGTATAAGTATGACGCGCCGCTTTCGGCGGCGGTTCAAGGGAGCAATGCAATTTGACACCGACAGTCAGCGTGATTATTCCAACCTGCAGACGCGCACATTTCCTGACGCGCGCGGTAAAGTCTGTGCTCGCGCAGACATATACGCGGGTGCAGGTCGTCGTCGTGGACGACAATGCCCCGGAATCTGCGGATCGCAGCCGAACCGAACAGATCATGCACGCCTTTGCGGACGATCCGCGGGTGCAGTATGTGCGCAATGCGCGGCCGCTGGGTGGCGGATTGGCGCGCAACCAGGGAATCAACGCGGCAAGCGGGGAGTATGTCACGTTTTTGGATGATGATGACATTTATCTGCCGCAAAAGGTGGAAACGCAGCTTCGTTTTATGCTTGAAAATGATCTGGAAATGTCTTTTACCGACGTGTTCCTGCATGACGGCGAGGACAGGCTGGTGGAGTACAGACGGCATACATACGTAACTGACTGCTCCAACGAAAATTTGCTGCGGCAACACATTCTGCATTCGCTCGGCCCAACTTCAACCTATATGGTGCGCCGGGATGTGCTGCTGGCCGCCGGGGGATTCCTCGACGTGCCGGTCGGGCAGGATTTTATGCTGATGTGGACGATGATCGAGTTCGGCGCAAAGATCGGCTATTTGCCTGTTTCCTATATTGTTCAATATTTGCACGACGGAGAACGCATTTCCGTCGGTCCCAATAAAATTGCCGGCGAAAACCGCCTTTACGCGCTCAAGCGCAGCCGTTGGGAAATGCTCACGCCGCGCGAGCGCAAATATGTGAAATTCCGCCACTATGCGGTGTTGTCCGTGACGTCCCGCCGCAGCGGGATGCCGATGGATTTTCTGCGCTACGGCGTGCATGCGGTGTGCATTTCTCCCGCGGACTTTTTGCGGGAAGCGCGCACGATGCAGCGCAACCGTACGCACGCCGGGCAGCAAAATACGGCTGTTCCGCCGCAATCCGGCGCGCGGGAAAAGGA
>CAMOCU010000158.1 GCA_946610835.1 uncultured Clostridia bacterium
ACGGTCGACAACGGGATCAATTCCGTCCGGGAGGCCGCGCTTGCCAAAAGTCTCGGCATGGATATGGTCATCACCGACCACCATCAGGTGGGCGACGTACTGCCCGATGCGGCGGCGGTCGTCAACCCGCACCGCCCGGACAGCGGCGGATTCGAGGATCTTGCCGGTGTGGGCGTGGCATTTAAGCTTGTTTGCGCGCTGGAAAACGGCGAGGCCGACGAAGATCTTCTGGAAGAATATGCCGACCTTGCGGCGATCGGCACTGTGGCGGACATCGTGCCGCTCACGGGCGAAAACCGCCGGATCGTGCAATGCGGCGTTCGCCGGATGATTGAAGATCCGCGTCCGGGCATCCTCGCCATGCGCGAAAAATCCGGAACGATGGATCGGCCTTTTAATTCCGGCTCCGTTGCTTTCACTCTCTCGCCGCGGCTCAATGCAGCCGGCCGGATGCATTCCGCTATGCGCGCTTTGGAACTGCTGCTGTGCGAGGATCCGGACGATGCGCAGCAGCTTGCGCAGTTCATGGAGGACGCCAACGCCGAACGTCAGCGCACTGAACAGCAAATCCTGCAAAAAGTCCGTGAACAGCTTCGTGCACATCCGGAACGGCTGGCGGACAGGGTAATCGTCTGCGACGGCGAGGAATGGCACCAAGGCGTGATCGGTATTGTCGCCTCGCGAATGGTAGAACAGTACGGTAAACCCTGTGTGATCCTCTCGCGCACAGGCGACGTGGCCCGCGGCTCCGCGCGCAGTATCGAGGGCTTTTCGCTGTACGATGCGCTCAAGGCCTGTGAAAAACATCTTGTACAGTTTGGCGGTCACACGCAAGCAGCCGGTATGACCGTCTTGTGCAAAAACATAGATACATTCCGCGCTGCAATCAATCGCTATGCGCTTTCCCTGCCCCTGCCCTTCCCGGTGCAGCGGGTGGATATGCGTCTCAATCCCAAAGCGCTGAGCGTCGAAATACTGGATGGTCTTGCCTCGCTCGAACCGTTCGGCGCAGGCAATCCGAAACCTGTTTTCGGACTGTTCGGCATGCAGCTCGAATCCATCAGCGGCATGTCCGGCGGCAAGCACCTGCGTCTGACACTGCAGAAAAAGGGTGCACGCGTAACGGTCGTGCGCTTCGGCGTTTCGCCGCAGGCGTTTCCTTTCCCGGTGGGCAGTGTGCTCGATCTCGCGGTCACGCTGGAGGAAAACATCTACATGGGCGAACGGCGCGTAACCGCACTGCTCAAATCTGTCCGCTACAGCGCCCTGGGCGAGGACGACTACCTCGACGCGCTGCGCACGCTTGACGCATTGCGGCGCGGCAGCGCACTGCCGGGGCTGCCGAAGGATTCCGTTCCCGACCGCGCGTTTATCGCGACTGTGTATAAGGCGCTGCGCGGCATGGGCGGCGAATGCCGCAGTGCCGACACGCTGTGTGTAAACCTGCAGCTGCGCAGCGCGCAAATCTGTCCGCTGCTGCTGACTGTGGACGCTTTGTGCGAGCTGCATCTGGCTCAGCTTTCCCCCGACGGCAGTATCCGTCTGGCCGCGTCGCCGGGCAAGGTCGATCTCGATGCTTCTCTCGTTCTGCGCCGCGCGCGGAATTGTATACGTTAAGGCTATACCGCACAACTCAGGCGTGCGGATTGCGAAATCCGGTTTTTCGTCATATTGTACAAAAAGATTGAAGGCTTTCCACCGCAAGTCGAGAGATTTTTGTGCAGCATGACGAAAACAGATTCGATCAAGGTAAGCGTTGCGGATCGTGCGGCGTTGCCTTAAATTCTATTCTTCTGGAGGCAAACCATGTCAGTACCGCTGGATCAAGGGGACGGCTATGCCGCCCTGCGTGTTAAATTACTGGAGCATTTTTCCCGCGAATCCGTCGAGCAGATCGACACTGCTTACGCGCTGGCCAGCGCCGCGCATAAGGGGCAGCTGCGTCTGAGCGGAGATCTGTATATCAGTCATCCGATCTGCGTGGCGGAAATTCTGGCAGACATCGGCATGGATCAGCAATCCATCACCGCCGCACTGCTGCACGACACTGTCGAGGATACCGACGTCACGCTCGAGCGGATCGAGAAAACGTTCGGCGATGAGGTCGCCAAGCTTGTGGACGGCGTAACAAAACTCGGCAAAGTGCCGCTTTCCTCCGGTTCGCAGGACGAACCGAAAAACAGCAAAGTTTCGCTCACAACACGCGAGGAACAGCAGGCGGAAAACATCCGCAAAATGCTGCTGGCCATGTCGCAGGATATCCGTGTGATCATCATCAAACTTGCGGATCGACTGCACAATATGCGCACCCTGATGTTTAAAGAGCCGCAGCGGCGGCGCGACATCGCGCTGGAAACATTGGAGATTTACGCTCCGATCGCGCACCGTCTCGGTATCCGTCCGATCAAAGAAGAGCTGGAAGATTTAGCAATCAGTTTTCTCGATCCTGTGGCGTATAAAGAAATTGAACAAAAGCTTTCTGAACAAAGCACACGCCGCAACGAATTTTTGAACGACATCAAAGCGCATATCTTTGAACGTGTGCGCCGCGAAGTGCCGCAGGCGCACGTCGACGGACGCATCAAAAGTGTGCATGGCATTTATCGCAAAATGTACATGCAAAATAAAAATTTCGATGAAATTTACGACATTTACGCCGTGCGTATCATCGTGGATACGGTCATTGACTGCTACAACTGTCTGGGTCTGATCCACGACATGTACCGCCCGCTTCCCGGCCGGTTCAAAGATTACATCTCCACGCCCAAACCAAACATGTACCAGTCCCTGCACACAACGGTCATCGGCTCGGAGGGCATTCCTTTCGAGGTGCAGATCCGCACCTGGGCAATGCATCAGACAGCCGAATACGGTATCGCCGCGCACTGGAAATACAAGCTCGGGATCAGCGACGCCAAAATGGAGGACCGACTCGCATGGATCCGTCAGCTGCTCGACGCCCAAAAGGACACCGACAACCCGGAGGATCTTGTGCTGACGATCAAGACAGATCTTGTGCCGGAGGAAGTGTACGTCTTTACGCCCAAGGGCGATGTAATCAATCTGCCGATGGGCGCAACCGTCATCGACTTTGCGTATGCGATCCACTCCGCAGTCGGCAACCGCATGCAGGGAGCCAAAGTGGACGGCAGGATCGTCCCGATTGATTACAAAGTGCGCACGGGACAGATCGTGGATATTCTCACAAGCAAAGACGCGTCCAAGGGGCCGAGCCGCGACTGGCTGAAAATTGTCAAAACCAGCGGCGCACGATCCAAGATCCGCAGTTGGTTCAAAAAAGAACGCCGCGAGGAAAACATTCTCGAAGGCAAGGCGGAGCTTGAACGCGAATTCCGCCGCAGTTTCATCCGTCTGTCCGACGAGGATATGCAAACATTCCTGCAATCGCTTGCCGAACGGCAGCATCTGAACACTGTAGAGGATTTTTACGCCGCTATCGGTTACGGCGGCGTGTCGCTCGCACGCATGATGCCGCGCATCCGCGACGATTATAACCGCCTGTACAAACCGCATGAGCCGGAAAAACCGCCCGTGCAGCCTGTCAAGCG
This sequence comes from uncultured Clostridia bacterium, assembly GCA_946610835.1. GTDB lineage: Bacteria > Bacillota > Clostridia > Oscillospirales > Acutalibacteraceae > UBA1425. The sequence goes on from CAMOCU010000158.1 coordinate 3,570, forward strand.
CAGCCGCAGCAGCGAAGGCGTTGTGGTGGAAGGCATCGACAACTGTCTGGTCAAATTCTCCCGGTGCTGCAATCCCCTGCCGGGCGACGAGATCATCGGTTTTATCACGCGCGGCCACGGCGTGTCGATCCACAAACGGGACTGCACCAACGTTCCGCGCGATATTGCGCTCAGCGCTGAGCCGGATCGCTGGCTGCGGGCGTATTGGGACAAGGTCGTGCGCGAGGATTTCAAATCCACGCTTCTGATCACCTGCTTCAACCGCGTGGGCATGCTTGCAGATGTGTCTGTCCAGATTTCCAACATGCACGTCATGATTCACGACATCAATACCCGATACAACAAAGACGGCCGATTTGCCGTAACCGTGACCATCACGGTCAACAGCATCGAACATCTTAAGAGTGTTATAACCAAAATCGAAAAAATTGACGGCGTACTGAGCGTAGAACGCACAGGCCGCTGAAACGACAGGAGTCTGTACTATGCGCGCATTGATCCAGCGTGTGAAACACGCAAAGGTGGAAATCGACGGCTCAACCGTCGGCGAAATTGAACAGGGGCTGTGCATTTTTCTTTGCGTCGTGGACGGCGATACGGCCGCCGAAGCGGAATTGCTGGCAGCCAAATGCGCCAAGATGCGCATTTTTGAGGATGAAAACGGCAAAATGAACCGCTCC